>NZ_QLTL01000015.1:0-136297 GCF_003269045.1 Pseudomonas sp. URMO17WK12:I7
CCTGCCGATGGGCACTGGCCACGCCAACGAAGACGATCGGCTCGCCTGGTTCCAGTGCACCGATGCGGTGCAGCACTTCGACCTTGAGTAACGGCCAGCGCTGCTCGGCCTCGACCACGATCTTGGCCAGCGCCTTTTCGGTCATGCCCGGATAGTGCTCGAGGAACATCCCCGCCACTTCCCGGCCGTCATTGAAATCGCGCACATAACCAACGAAACCGACCACGGCGCCGACGCCAACATTGGCCGCCTGCATGGCATTGACCTCGGCCCCCGGGTCGAACGCCCCTTGGTGCACTCGCACTGCCATGTTCAGCCTCCGGTCACCGGTGGGAAGAACGCCACGTCATCGCCCTCTTCCAGCGGCTCGTCGAGCCGGCACAGCTCTTCATTACGCGCGCACATCAGGTTCTGCTCGGCCAGCACGGCATACTGCCCGCCTTTGGCCACCAGCGCCTGGCGCACGTCGTCGAGCACTTTGAACTCGCCTTCCAGGCGCTCGCCATCGACGCCCAGCAGCTCGCGGTAACGGGCGAAGTACATCACCTTGACCTTCATCATGCGTCCACCTTGTAGTGCCCGCTCTTGCCACCGACCTTTTCCAGCAGGCGCACCTGCTCGATGACCATGCACTTGTCCACGGCCTTGCACATGTCGTAGATCGTCAGCGCCGCGACGCTTGCGGCGGTCAGCGCTTCCATCTCGACGCCAGTCTGCCCGGCCAACTTGCAACGCGCGACAATGCGCACCGCGTCCTGGCCTTCGGCGCTCAGTTCGACCTTGACGCTGGTCAGCATCAGCGGGTGGCACAGCGGGATCAGGTCACTGGTCTTCTTCGCCGCCTGAATGCCGGCAATTCGCGCCACGGCAAACACATCACCCTTGGGATGCTCGCCATCGACGATCATCTGCAAGGTCTGCGGCAACATGCGCACCCGCGCCTCGGCCACGGCCTCGCGCTCGGTCACGGCCTTTTCAGTGACGTCGACCATATTGGCGCGGCCCTGGGAATCAAGATGTGTCAGCACTGCTCTGCTCCTGTGAAGGGAACAGAGAGTGTAAACCTGTGGGTCAGGTTTGAGCAGAGGAATGTATCCGTCGTGAATACTCGCCCCACTTGTAGGAGCGGCCTTGCGTCGCGAACGGGCTGCTTAGCAGCTCTTTCGCGACGCAAGGCCGCTCCTAAGACCCGGTTACAGATGCGACTCGGCGTACTCGGCCAGCACCGAGCGTGGCACACCCTGCAGGGTGATGTGCACACCATGGGGGAAGTCCTTGAAGCGCTCGGTCAGGTAGGTGAGGCCCGAACTGGTCGCGGACAGGTAAGGCGTGTCGATCTGCGCCAGGTTGCCCAGGCACACCACCTTGGAACCCGAGCCGGCACGGGTGATGATGGTTTTCATCTGGTGCGGCGTGAGGTTCTGGCACTCATCGATCAGGATCAGGCTCTGCTGGAAGCTGCGCCCTCGGATGTAGTTCAGCGACTTGAACTGCAGCGGCACGCGTTCGAGGATGTACTCGACGCTGCCATGGGTGCTTTCGTCGTCCATGTGCAAGGCTTCGAGGTTGTCGGTGATGGCACCCAGCCAAGGCTCCATCTTCTCCGCCTCGGTGCCCGGCAAGAAGCCGATTTCCTGGTCCAGGCCCTGCACGCTGCGGGTGGCGATGATGCGCCGGTAGCGCTTGCTGACCATGGTCTGCTCGATGGCCGCGGCCAGGGCCAGGATGGTCTTGCCGGAGCCGGCAGCGCCGGTCAGGTTGACCAGGTGGATATCCGGGTCGAGCAAGGCAAACAGCGCCAGGCTCTGATGAATGTCCCGCGGCTTCAGGCCCCAGGCTTCCTGGTGCAGCAATGGCTCCTGGTGCAGGTCGAGCAATAGCAGTTCGTCGTTACGGATGCCTTTTACCCAGCCGACAAAACCCTGCTCGTCAATGATGAACTCGTTGATGTGCACCGCAGGCAGGTTGTCGATCATCTGCACCCGATGCCAGGTGCGGCCACGTTCCTGACGGGTATCCACCTTGCTGACGCGGTCCCAGAAGGAGCCGGTGACCGAGTGATAACCCTTGGACAGCAAAGACACGTCATCGACTAACTGGTCAGTGCTGTAGTCCTCGGCCGCGATCCCGCAGGCGCGCGCCTTCAGGCGCATGTTGATGTCTTTGGTGACCAGCACCACGTCCAGTTCGGTGCGCCGGCTGCGTACGTCGAGCAGGGTGTTGATGATGATGTTGTCGTTGAGGTTTTCCGGCAGCAACTTGCTGGGTTCGTTGCGCGGGCTCATCAGGATCGACAGATAACCCTTGGGCCCGCTCTTGCCACGCTGGATCGGCACGCCCTGCTCGACATCGCTGGGCGAAGCGTCACCAAGGGTCTGGTCGATCAGGCGGATGGCCTGGCGACACTCGGCGGCGATGGTCTGTTTACCGGTCTTGAGCTTGTCGAGTTCCTCCAGCACCGTCATCGGTATGGCGACGTGGTGCTCCTCGAAGTTGAGCAATGCGTTGGGGTCGTGAATCAGGACGTTGGTATCGAGCACATAGAGGATTGGCTTGCTGGAGGAAGGGTTGCGTCCTTGGTCATCCATACTCGGTCACCTTATGTCGAAGCCACACGGCACGCTCTGTAGTGCGCCGCAGAGTGACTGCCGTTCTCCCCGTATCCGCGTTGCTACGGGCGGGAAGCGTACCTGGCAAGGTGGGCCTGGATGACGCCACCTGTGCTGCAGGAATCGGCTGTCTGGTTTCTTCATACCGCAAAAACGATGACCAAAAAAAGCATTTTTACGCGTTTTTGAAGTTTATTTTTCGGTTTGACGAAGAACGCTTGGCGGCAAGGCCGCACGGGTCTACAGTCAGAAGTCATACCCTCTATTCGCGATAAGCGTAATCACGGCAGTCCTCCCAGCCGATTCCGCTTTGCACCGTGCTGTGCAGCAGCCACTCGACCGCCGGCTGGGCCTTGGGCAGGCTGTCATGGAACTGGATCACGCCTTTGCGCCACAGCAGCATCAAGGTCATCACACGCTGGGCCGAAGCGTCGGCAGTCAGCGGCCCATCATCCTGAGCATCGATATCCCATAGCGACACCCGCAGCTGCTGGCTGGCCATGAACGCTTCGCCGTCGGCACGGCGCTGGCCGTAGGGCGGGCGGAACAGCGGCACGTATTGCGCCGGCAGGTCGGCCTGGACCCGGGCCTGGGCGCGCCTGATCGAATCCTGCCAGCCCTGCCACTGGGCGTGCGAGCGGTACTCCCAACCTTGGATGCCCACGCATTGGCCGGCGTAGAGGTGGTTCAGCGTATTGGCCGCGCCGGTGTCGCGCCGCTGCTGCAGGCGGTTGCCCAATACAAAGAAGGTGCCTGGCAGTTTCTGCTTGCGCAGGTATTCGGTGAGCGCGTCGGTGCTACCGCCATCGGGCGCCGGGCCACCGACAAAGGTCAGCAGGAACATCCGGTCGTTCAGTTCATCGCCATTGCGCTCGCGGCTGGACAGCCGTTCGACCTCGCTGCTGGTCTGCGGCAGCAACGCTGCCTTGCGCAATTGCTCATCCAGATAACGAACATGGAACTGATGACTGGGCTCAACCCAACCTGTATAAAACGTGCCGACATCAGTAGCGAACGTCGCCGCTTTGGTGCGCAAGTCAGCCATTGACTCAAGCAGATAGCAGAACGAGGCATCCTGCTCGCAGCTGCGCTGAGCCTGCTGGTAACCCTGCCACAGACGCTGCCACATCTGTGCGCGCACGGCGCGGATCTTCTGCAGGTTTATCTGTCGCAAACCCAACCGAGCCGCCAGCGCGCCATCATCGAGCAGCTCGCTTTCATGCAGCACCTGGGCAAAAGACAGGATCTCGGCCCTTGAGGCGACGTCGAACAGCACCGGACTGTCCAGCTGCTCGGGCCACAGGCTGCGGTCCAGGCTGGCCGGGGGCATGGGGGCGGCCTGGGCGGTCAGGCTCAACAACATGGCCAGCAAGGCCCCGACAATGCGCACGATCGGTCTCTCCGTGACGGCCAAAACGCGCACTATAGCGCCTGCTTCGGCGATGGTCTGTGACTATTGTCGCCATAGTTTGGCGTTACCGGCAGCTATCCGTAGAATTCACCGCAACGATTCCAGGAGCCGACCCGATGCTGACGGTGATTTCCCCCGCCAAGACCCTCGACTACGACACCGCGCCGGTGACCGAGCGCTTCACCCTGCCGCAATACCTGGACGATTCCCAGGAACTGATCCTGCAGTTGCGCGAACTGACGCCAGCGCAGATCAGCGAGCTGATGCACCTGTCCGACAAGCTCGCCGGCCTCAATGCCGCGCGCTTCGGCAGCTGGACACCGGAATTCACCCCGGCCAACGCCAAGCAGGCGCTGCTGGCGTTCAAAGGTGACGTGTACACCGGCCTGGACGCCGAAACCCTCGGCGAGGATGACTTCAGCTACGCCCAGGAGCACCTGCGCATGCTATCCGGCCTGTACGGCCTGCTGCGCCCCCTCGACCTGATGCAGCCCTACCGCCTGGAAATGGGCACCAAGCTGGCCAACGCCCGTGGCAAGGACCTGTATGCCTTCTGGGGCACGCGCATCAGTGAATGGCTGAACCAGGCGCTGGCCGACCAGGGTGACGACCTGCTGCTGAACCTGGCCAGCAACGAGTACTTCAGCGCAGTGAAACGCAGCGCCCTGAAAGCCCGGGTGATCAACGTCGACTTCAAGGACCTGAAGAACGGCCAGTACAAGATCATCAGCTTCTACGCCAAGAAAGCCCGCGGCATGATGAGCCGCTTCGTGATCCAGGAACGGGTCAACGACCCGGAGCAGCTCAAGCAGTTCGATGTGCAGGGCTACTACTACAGTGCCGAACAGTCCAAGCCAGACCAGCTGGTGTTCCTGCGCGACCACCCTGGCGAGTAAACGCTGCCGGCAATCGGGCCGCATCGCGGCCCCTATGGAAGCTGCACGAAGCCTGCCTGAAGCCCGGTTACCGCTACTCCTTGCTCAACCACCCTTTGCGGCAGCACGCGAACCCTGCGCGGCGCAGGGTCGCCGGCCGTGCGAAAAACGACATAGGGCTGGCCTGCGTCATCTTCTTGCAACGCCTCGGCAGGTACCACCAGCGCATGCGCCTGGCAATGCGTCAGCACCGCCAACTGCGCACTCATCCCCAGGCGCAGACTGGGTTGCGGCTGTTCCTGGGGCAGATGCAGATCCACCCCCACGTCATACCACGCCCCCTGCCCAGCATCGTTGCGAGCCTGCTGGCCGATGTGCCGTAGACGACCGGAAAACGCGCGCCCAGCGATGGTGATCTGCGCGGACATCCCTTCACGTAATTCAGCAAGGTCGCTCTCTTGCACTTTGGCAATCACCTGCAAGTGCTCAAGGTCGCTCAGTATCAGCAGCGGCAAGCCCTGGGTCACCGGCAAACCCGCTTGCAACTGCCGCGCGGTGCCGGTAGCGCTGTCATCTGCGCGTGTCAGCAGGCCAGCGAAGGGGGCCTTGATCACCCTTTGCTCACGCATTGCCGTCAACGCCTGCCACCGCGCCTGCGCGTTTGCCAGTGTCATTTCGGCAATGGCCAGCGCCTCACCCTGCCCTCTCGCCCGCGTTTGCTGCAGCTCCATTTCAGCATCCAGCACAGCTTCACGCTGCACCTGCAGTGACTGTTGGAGGCTGTCGACCTCGATGCGCGCCACAATACCGCGCTCGAACAGCCGACGCGCCTCATCCAGCGCCCCCTGGCCAGCAGCGAGTGCGCTACGCGCAGCGCCCAGTGCACGCACGCTGCGAGCAACTTCCGGGCTGGTTTGCCATGTACGTAACCGATCGACCAATGCCTGGGCACTCAACCGCTCGGCCTCAGCCTGGCGCCACTGAATGTCGATGTGTGCGGTCGCCAGGCGCAGCAACGGCTGGCCCGCGGCCACCCGCTGCCCTTCATGCGCCCACAAGGCCTCCAGCGTGCCATCGAAAGGCGCGCTGAGGATCATCTGACGCCCAGCCTGCAGCTTGCCGACCAGGCCGAGGCGAACTTCCAGTCGCTGCGGTTCGACTGGCACCCAGCGTTGCGCCGCAGGCCCCGGCGCTTCTGGCCATGCCAACCATGCAACTGCCAGGAGCAGCCCCATGCCGCCCCCCAGCAATAGCCACCATCGCCTAGTCATTGAGCGCAACCTCCCAGCTTTCGAGCGTGGACCCCACTACCTGGTCCAGCACAACCTGGGCATCCAGATAGTCGAGGGTGGCATCGAGGTGCGTGCTTTGCGCGTAACGCAGGTCGCTTTCGAAGCTCAGCACCTGAAAGTTGCTGGAGCGCCCGGCTGCCAGTTTTTCCTGCTCGATATCGAACGTGCGCCGCGACAACGCCAACGCCCGCTCGGCAAGTTTCAGCTGACGCCAGCGCACCTGAATATCCCGTACGGCGCTGGTCACTTCCCGCTGCAATTGCTGACGCGATTCGGCCTGGCTCAATGCCTGCTGGTCCACGCTGACCTGCGCCCGTACCAAGGCCTGGCGCCGGCTGACATCGTTGATCGGCACCTCCAGCTCAAGCCCCACATAGTGCTCCCAGGTACGCTCATTGCCTGGCCGCTCACGCAGCTGACTGGCACCACCCACCAGCGACAGGTTCCACCACTGCGCATCGTGCGCGACCTGCAGGTCGATCAGTGCCTGCTCGCTGGCCACACGTTGCATCAAGTAAGCGGGCTGGAGCAGCTCTGCCCGGGCCAGCGCTTGGTCGATATCCACCTGCAAGGGCTCGACATGCAGCGCATCAACAGCCTTCAGTTCCGTGGACAGGTCGATGGCCAAAAGCTGCGCCAGTGCCAGGCGGCTTTGCTGCAGATGATTGCGGCTACCTTCCCGGGCCAGCTCCTGGCTGGCCACTTCTGCCTCGGCCTGAACGATGTCGAATGCAGCCATACGGCCGGCAGCGATCAGCTCCCGGTTCACCGCCACCAATTGCCGCGAACGCAGAAGGCCGTCATCGGCGATGCGTAGCTGCTCCTGTGCGCGTAAAAGGCTGCGGTACAGCGTGATCGTACGGGTAATGATCTGGATAACGTCGTCTTTGAGCGCCAGACGGTTCAACTGCTCGTCCAGGCGCGCCTGGCGCAGAGGCGCGCTGGCGATTTCGCGCCCGGCACCGCGCAGCAGCGGTTGAATGATCAGGAAATTCGCGCCATCGCTGAAGCGTCGCCCAGCACCATCGGCACGGGTATGGCCATACGCCCAGTCGAGGCTCAGGCGCATGCCGAAGGGCGTGAGCAGGCTCGCTGCCGGTGTCAGCTGCGCCTCGCGGTAGCGATCACTGTGGTTGCGATTACCTGAGTAGCGAGCCTTGAGTGACAGTTGCGGGGCGTAATGGTCGCGGGCTACCCGCAAGTCGAACTTCTGCGCGATACGCTGAAGGTAGGCACTGCGGATCGCACGGTTGTCGCGCAAGGCCAACGCAATCGCATCGACCAGCTCGATAGCCACCACACCGTCGTGCGCGACCGACAAGGCGCTCACCGGTGGCGCATGCGGCAACGTCGGCCGGGACGGCCGTAACCCGCTGTCGGCCAATGCCAGCAACGGTAAAAACAAGGCCCAGACGGCCATCCATCGCTTAGTCATCACGCAGAGCCACTACCGGCTGCAACCGCGCAGCGACCAACGCAGGCTGCAAACCGAAGACCAGCCCCAGCATCAGCGAAATGCCGATGCTTACCGGCAGCGACCCTGCATCCAGTGCAAAGCGCCAGCCGCTGGCGAGTGCGAACAACCAGGCGGCGCCCAATCCAAGCAACACCCCCAGCACAGCACCGGCGACCGACAACAACAGCGCTTCGAGCAAGAACAACCAGGCAATGTCACGGCCACGCGCGCCCAATGCCAGGCGTACGCCTATTTCGCGGCGGCGCTGCAGCACATTCATCACCATGACGCTCATCACTCCGACACCGCCGAGCAGCAGCGCTATGGCAGCGGTACCTGCGAGCATCCAGGTCATCATCGTCGACTGAGCAGCCATGCTCTGCAGCATCTGCCGAGGCAGTTGAACATCCACGTCATGCCGGGGCAGGCGGGCCTGCAGGTACTGCGCCAGCGCCTCGGCGGCCAGCGGCAAGGTTGCGGCATCCTGGCCTAGCGCCACCAGCGCGGCGACTTCAGGCACAGGATCGAGGCGGCGCACACCGGCCAGCGGCATCAGTACGACGTCGTCGAAATTGACCGGCAGCACGGGGTTGAACCCACGCGGGGCAAGCACACCAATCACATCGAAGACATAGCTACCCAATTGCAAACGATCGCCACTGCTCGCCCGCAGCTGGTTGGCAAGCGAAGCCCCCAGCAGCACATGCCGGGCCGGGTCATCGTGACGCGACAACAACCGGCCTCGAGCAACCCGAAGGTCGAGTACTTCGATCAACTGCGAAGTACTTGCTACGATCATGGCCTCGACGTTCACTGCGTTGAATCGCACCGTGGCCACGCTGACCGCCAGCGGTGCCGCAGCACGGATGCCGGGGGGCAGGCCGGCCAGCGCCAGTTGCATCAGCCCGGGGCCCTCGTCCCTGGCTTCCAGGCTGACCACCAGTAACTCGCTACCCAACCCTTGAAACATCTGCCGCACATGCTGCGAAGCGCTGTGGCCGATGTTCATCAACGCCACGAGCGCGGCGCAGCCAGCAGCAATGCCCAGTAGCGCGAGCCAGGCTCGAGTGCCCAGCTGTCGCACACTGCCCAGCGCTTCAGCGAAGCGATGCGGCCAGCTGGGTCCGTACCGTTCAGGCATCGAATACAGCACCCTCATGCACCAGCAGGCGTCGGTCCATGCACCGCGCCAGTGCTGGGTCATGGGTGACCATCAGTACCGTCGTGCCTTGCTGACGATTCAGCGCCACCAGCAGCCCCACGATGTCCTGAGCGGTGTCGCTATCAAGGCTTCCCGTAGGCTCATCGGCAAGCAGTACCTTGGGGTCGGTGACCAGCGCCCTGGCGATTGCCACACGCTGACGCTGGCCGCCGGAGAGGTCAGCGGGCCGGTAACTGGCTCGGTGTTCAAGGCCTACCTTCACCAGTTGACTGTGCGCGGCTTGCCGTGCCGTCGACAGGGGGATGCCGCGATAACACAGCGGCAGCGCGACGTTGTCCAGGGCGGACAGACGTGGCAGCAGGTTGAAGCTTTGAAAGATGAAGCCGAGCAGGCGGTTGCGCATCAGCGCACGTCGATCGTCATTGGCATTGGTCATGTCTTGTCCATCAAGGATAAGTTGACCACCGCACGGTTTATCGAGAAGCCCGATCAAATTGAGAAGCGTACTCTTGCCTGAGCCGGAAGTTCCAACAATGGCACAGGCCTGATGATAAGGGATGGACAGGGAAATCCCCCTCAAGATTGGCTGCCTGTTCAAGACGCGTGTGATACCCGATAGAGAAATCACGTATTTCATTTTTTATCCCCCTGCTTCTCAGACTCGTTACCGTTGTCCATGGCGCCTACAGATGACGAATTTTTAGTCGCCCAATCACCAGCAATAATATTCATCAAAGATGTCAAAAACTCTGGCATCTCCGTTTCATTAGCAGGCAATCGATCCACGAGATCCGCCTCAATATTTCCTGGCATTTGCGCTTGTTCTATCAATGGTAACGAGCGGTAGTAACCCAGCACTTCCTGCACACTTTTACTTTGCCCAGCCGCCTGGAGCTCGGCACTAATTTTCTTACCAATTTGCATTGTCCATTCACAATCGCGCTTGTTGAGCTCCCTCCATGCCGCATTGCGCTCATTCATGGTAAAGCCCCCGCCCTCGTCGTACACAATCATGCTCAGATCGTCGCGAGGCAGCCGCGAAAACGGGTTTTCACCTTGCCCATTCAGAAAGTCTGTTGCCTGTCGTGCTCTTGCCAATAACTGTGGGTCATCGGTTTCCGGAATGAACGTGTCATGGACAGGCTTGGCAAATGCGAAGCTACGGCCCGAAACTTTTTCCAGCACACGCTCGGCCAAGGCGGCAAGCGCTTTCCTATCCATAGAAGCGTTTCTCTCGTCCGCCCTTTTTGCGGCTTCACTTAACTGCCGAGCCAGGGGGTCAAGATCTACTTTTTCGTCTTCTGAACAGCCAACTTCAACGGCTCGTCTCGAAGAACTCGACCTATCAAGGCTCTCCGACTGAGGACCGACTAACGTTTGACCTTTAAACTTGCAACCAAGTTTTAACACATCCATGCAGTTACCCTCACCGATATCAACCTCCAACGAGGAGACATCGAAAAAGTCGACTGGCCAAGCAGAAAAACTGATTAAACCAGCCGAGTGGAGTGGATTACTTCATCGTGAAGACGACATCCCACGGATAATCTGCGCGCGTACTGGTGATCGTTGCAGTGCACGTTGCACCACCACTAGGCGTTGCGGTCTTGGTCCACTGAGGTTGCTTTATACCTCCGGGTAGAACGCGCATCTGAAAGGTGGTACCAAACGCGCAGGTCTTGCCCCCGTTCACGTATCGAATCATTGCGCCGTTGACGTCCGGGCTCACAAGGCGTTGGACATTGAAGTTGATTGATGACTGAGCCCCAACACGTTGCAGGGGTTTTGGATTGGCGATTTGATAAGTCGTCGTCTCGTTCGCTGTGACTAATTTCAAATCGACAGGAGGTTCACCTAGGTTTTTGAACGTCACATTGACGTTGGGCCCCGCATGCACCATGCCGGCTACCAGCAGCGAAGCGCTGGCCGTGAGGATTTGCAGTGTCTTTTTCATAAGCGTTTTCTCGTCTCTTCCCTGTGTTTGATGGATGAGACGCTCCCGCTGGCCAATGGCCCGGGCTGCCCAAGACGCTCCTTCGTTCATGGACAGCTCTTGGGAGCGTCCAAAGGGCTTAACGGCGGACAACGGAGAAACCTTAGCAATCGTAAGGCCTTTGAGTGTTTCGGAATGTGTGCCTCTGCACCATCCAAGCGCAGCCTTGCACAACGACGACGTGTCAATTTTACGTCGTCAATATTTCGTCATAATGGTCGCTATCGCCAAACGCCATAAGACCGTTCGTACTTTTTTGACGAATTTTGAAAAATATTTTTGCATGCTGGCATAACAACAGCGCGCCCCAGTCTCGTCCTTTATAACCGGGGGTGAAACTGCGACGTGCTATCAAATTGAAAGTATTTGCCACTGAAAAATTATTTAGAAATCTTTCATGGATGCGAAACCCACCCCGGAACTTCTCCTGCGAGCAACCGCTCATACTGCCGTAACGAATTTCATGCCCTCGGGTTGTGAGAGATGACTTACAGATGACAAGCAGCAGGTATCTACTACCACCTTGTTAACTTAGGAAGGTGCAACGGGCTCGTTTTAGAACCCGATTCGTGGAGGACTGACGCGCCCTTACAAATCGTCCTAGTGGTTGATTTCAAAGGATTTTTCCACTTGAAAGAACAAGCACAGCAAAGCGCCAAGTAGCGCCTTGCAATAAAGACGGCTGCATGACAGGGCACGCCACTTAAATACTGGCTTATGACTGCCTTTTTTTAGCGCACAACTTTGTGCGCGACGGATTTATTCATGCCTGCGCGCGGCGAAGTGAGCTTTCGCCATGGACCCGTGCGCCCGAAAACTGTTGTTAATCAACCCAGTCCGGCTCTTCCCGGAGGAGCTGGCGTGATAAACACACGAGGTGATAGCGATGCGTATCAGCATCTTTGGTTTGGGTTATGTGGGTGCGGTCTGTGCAGGCTGCCTGACGGCGCGAGGCCATGACGTGATTGGTGTGGACGTGTCCAAGACCAAGATCGACCTGATCAATCAGGGCAAGTCGCCCATTGTCGAACCTGGCCTGGAAGCACTGCTGCAGCAAGGCATCGCCAACGGCCGCCTGCGTGGCACTACCGACTTCGCCGAGGCCATCCGTGCCAGCGATGTATCGATGATCTGCGTTGGCACCCCAAGCAAGAAGAACGGCGACCTGGGCCTGGAGTACATCGAGTCGGTGTGCCGCGAGATTGGCTACGTCCTGCGCGACAGCGAACGCCGCCACACCATCGTGGTTCGCAGCACCGTGCTGCCGGGCACCGTGAAGAACGTGGTGATCCCGATTCTCGAAGATTGCTCGGGCAAAAAAGCCGGCGTCGACTTCGGCGTGGCAGTGAACCCGGAGTTCCTGCGTGAAAGCACCGCGATCAAGGACTATGACCATCCGCCGATGACCGTCATCGGTGAACTGGACAAGGCCAGCGGCGATGTACTGCAAGCCCTGTACGAAGAACTCGACGCGCCGGTCATCCGCAAGCCGATCGAAGTGGCCGAGATGATCAAGTACACCTGCAACGTGTGGCACGCCACCAAGGTCACCTTCGCCAACGAGATCGGCAACATCGCCAAGGCCGTCGGCGTCGACGGCCGTGACGTGATGGACGTGGTCTGCCAGGACAAAGTGCTGAACCTGTCGCAGTACTACATGCGCCCAGGCTTCGCCTTCGGCGGTTCGTGCCTGCCGAAGGACGTGCGTGCCCTCACCTACCGCGCTGCCTCCCTCGACGTGCGTGCCCCGCTGCTCGATTCGCTGATGCGCAGCAACGAGTCGCAAGTGCAAAACGCATTCGAACTGATCGAGGCCCACGACAAGCGCAAGGTCGCCCTGCTCGGCCTCAGCTTCAAGGCCGGCACCGATGACCTGCGCGAGAGCCCCTTGGTCGAACTGGCCGAGCGCCTGATCGGCAAGGGCTACCAGCTGGACATCTACGACGAGAACGTCGAGTACGCCCGCGTCCACGGGGCGAACAAGGAGTACATCGAGTCGAAGATCCCGCACGTATCGAACCTGCTCAACGCCGACTTCCAGAAGGTCATCGACAACGCCGACATCATCGTCCTGGGCAACCGTGACGAGCAGTTCCGCGCCCTTGCCGAGCAAGCGCCGGAAGGCAAACAGGTGATCGACCTGGTCGGCTTCATGAGCAAACCGACCTGCACCACCAGCCGTACCGAAGGCATTTGCTGGTAAATGCCCGACCGGGCAGCGGTGGCCTCCCCACCATCGCTGCCCACCCTTTCCCGAATTCTCGACGGATGCTGAACATGCAAAGGCTCCAGACAGTGCTGTTGCAGTGCGCCGGGTGGCTGCTCTACATGAGCCTGCTCATGCTGATCGCCCTGGCCCTGCCAGCCGATATCTTCGACTCGCAGTCGAAGCACTTCATCTTCCTGGTCGGCGCAGTCGGCATCTGGCGCTATTCCATGGGCGCCACCCATTTCATCCGCGGCATGATCTTCCTCTACGGCGTCTACCCGTACCTGCGCCGCAAGGTGCAGAAGATGGGCGATGCCGCCGCGCCGTCGCACGTGTACCTGATGGTCACCAGCTTCCGAATCGAAGCGCTGACCACCGCCCAGGTGTACAGCTCGGTGATCCGCGAGGCGATTGAATGCGGCTACCCCACCACCGTGGTCTGCTCGCTGGTGGAGATGTCCGATGAACTGCTGGTGAAGAGCCTGTGGGCCAGGTACAACCCACCCGCACACGTCACCCTGGACATCGTGCGCATCGCCGGTACCGGCAAGCGTGACGGCCTGGCCTATGGTTTCCGCGCCATCTCGCGAATGCTGCCGGACGAAAACGCCGTGGTCGCGGTGATCGACGGCGATACCGTGCTCGGCGAAGGCGTGGTGCGCAAGACCGTGCCGTGGTTCAAGCTGTTCCCCAACGTCGGCGGCCTGACCACCAACGAATTCTGCGAAGTGCGCGGCGGCTACATCATGAGCGAGTGGCACAAGCTGCGCTTCGCCCAGCGCCACATCAACATGTGCTCGATGGCCCTGTCCAAGCGCGTGCTGACCATGACCGGGCGCATGTCGATGTTCCGCGCAAGCGTGGTGACCAACCCCGAGTTCATCGCCGACGTCGAAAGCGACTCGCTGATGCACTGGCGCCTTGGCCGCTTCAAGTTCCTCACCGGTGACGACAAGTCCAGCTGGTTCAGCCTGATGCGCCTTGGCTACGACACCTTCTACGTGCCGGATGCGGCGATCAACACGGTCGAGCACCCGCCGGAAAAAAGCTTCCTCAAGGCCAGCCGCAAGCTGATGTACCGCTGGTACGGCAACAACCTGCGGCAGAACTCCCGCGCCCTGGGCCTTGGCCTGCGCCGCCTGGGCCTGTTCACCAGCATCGTGCTGTTCGACCAGCGCGTGTCGATGTGGACCAGCCTGCTCGGCCTGACCGTGGCGGTGATCGCCAGCCTCAAGTTCGGCATGGCCTACCTGCTGGTGTACCTGCTGTGGATCGGCATCACCCGCCTGATCCTCACCATCATGCTGCTGTGCTCTGGCCACAACGTAGGCCCGGCCTACCCACTGATTCTCTATTACAACCAGATCGTCGGCGCGCTAATGAAGATCTACGTGTTCTTCCGCCTCGACAAGCAGTCCTGGACCCGCCAGCCGACTGCCCTCAAGCGTGACCTCGCCAGTTTTCAACAATGGTTCAACACCTGGTCCTCGCGGACCATGACCTTCTCGGCTGCCAGCATCTTCGTCGCTGTGCTGTTCATGGTCGTGTGAGCCCAACCCGGATCGGAACTAACAGGAACAAAACCAGATGAATACCGCCGTGAACGTCAACGTCGTGCATGAGTCCGAAGCCCAGCGCCAACACGCCCGGGTGCGCATCCCCGCCAAGCTGCGCTTCCTCGACAAAGAGCGCCAGGCCCACGATGTGAAGGTCGACGACCTCTCCGCCGGTGGCCTGAGCTTCCACACCAAACAGCCACTGTCGGTCGGTGAAGTGCTGCGCGGCCGCCTGCAGTTCACGGTCGACAACCTCGGCCTGTCGATGGACATCGAGTTCCAGGTGCGCTCCTACAACGCGGGCAGCGGCCGTACCGGCGCGCAGTTCCAGAACCTTGAGCCGCGCGACATCGCCACCCTGCGCCACATCATCACCACCCACCTGTCGGGTGAGCTGATCACCGTGGGCGATGTGCTCAGCACCCTGCAGCGCGACAACTTCACCAAGGCCCGCAAGCAGAAGGACGGTGGCTCCGGCCTGTCTGCCTTCGGCCGGCTCAAGGCGGTGACCGTGACCCTCGGCGTGTTCGTTGTCGGCGTGGCCGCCTTTGGCTTTGTCGCCAAGTCGCTGTACGGCATGTACTTCGTCAGCCATGCCGAAGCCGGCGTGGTCGCGGTGCCCACCACCACCGTCACCATGCCGCGCGACGGGACCGTGAACAGCCTGGCCGAAACCGGTGGGCAGATCGTCAAGGGCGCGCCGCTGGCAAGCTTCACCACCAGCATGCTGGACATGCTCAAGGGCAACCTGGATGACTCGCAGCTGGAGCCGGCAAAAATCGAAGAGCTGTTCGGCAAGCAGTTGTCCGGCACCCTTACCAGCCCTTGCGATTGCGTGGTCGCCCGCCAGCTGGTGGACGACGGCCAATACGCCGCCAAGGGGCAGCCGATCTTCCAGCTGGTGCCGCGCACCACGACGCCGATGGTCGAGGCACGCTTCAGCTACCGCCAGTTCGACGAGGTCAAGCCAGGCACACGGGTCAACTTCCAGGTGGCCGGCGAAGACGAAGTGCGCACCGGCCAGATCGTCAGCAGCGCCAGCCTCAACAGCGATGACCTGGCCTCCGATATCCGCGTGCAGATCAAGCCCGACAGTGCCATGCCGGCTGAACTGGCCGGGCGCCCCGCCTCGGTCAACAGCGACCGTGGCCCTTCGCTGAACTGGCTGATCGACAAAGCCGTGGCTCGTGGCCTGTAAGAGGACACCGTGATGATTGCCCACAAGAAAAGCGCGAGCCTGGGCCTTTGTGCCCTGGCTGCGGCGGTCGCCCTGGCCGGCTGTGCGGGCCTGCCCGACCAACGTCTGGCCAACGAAGCCCTCAAGCGTGGCGACACCGCGCTGGCCGAGCGCAACTACAAGGCCCTGGCCGACCTCGGCTACAGCGATGCCCAGGTAGGCCTGGCCGACATCAAGGTATCCACTCGCGACCCGGCGAAAATCAAGGAAGCCGAAGCTACCTACCGCGCGGCCGCCGCCACTTCGCCGCGAGCCCAGGCGCGCCTCGGCCGCCTGCTGGTGGCCAAGCCCGACAGCACCCAGGCCGAACGCGAAGAAGCCGAAAACCTGCTCAAGCTCGCCGCCAAGCAAGGTGAGAGCAATACCCTGATCCCACTGGCAATGCTCTACCTGACCTACCCGCAGAGCTTCCCCAAGGTCAACGCCCAGCAGCAGATCGACCAGTGGCGCGCCGCCGGCAACCCGGAAGCGGGTCTGGCCCAGGTGCTGCTGTACCGCACCCAGGGCACCTACGACCAGCACCTGGGTGAGGTCGAAAAAATCTGCAAGGCGGCGCTGAACGCCACCGACATCTGCTACGTCGAGCTGGCCACCGTGTACCAGAAGCGCGGACAGGCTGATCAACAGGCCGCCTTGCTCGGCCAGCTCAAGTCTGCCTATGCCCGTGGCGCGGTGCCGGCCACCCGGGTCGACAGCGTCGCCCGTGTGCTGGCTGACCGCAGCCTCGGCCAGACCGACGAGAAAACTGCCAAGGACCTGCTCGAACAGGTCGCCCCGGCCAACCCGGCGTCCTGGGTCAGCCTGGCGCAACTGCTGTACGACTTCCCCGAGCTGGGCGACATCGACCAGCTGATGGCCTACATCGACAAGGGCCGCGAAGCTGAACAGCCACGCGCCGAGCTGCTGCTGGGCCGCCTGTACTACGAAGGCAAGACCTTGCCCGCCGATGCGGTGAAGGCCGAACAACACCTGCAGTCTGCCGCCGAGGCTGGCGAAGTCAGCGCCCATTACTACCTCGGCCAGCTGTACCGCCGTGGTTACCTGGGTAACGTCGCACCCCAGAAGGCCGTCGACCACCTGCTGACCGCGGCCCGCGGCGGCCAGAACAGCGCCGACTACGCCCTCGCCCAACTGTTCAGTGAAGGCCACGGCATTCGCCCGCAACCTGGCAACGCCTGGGTGTTCGCCCAGCTCGCCCAGGCCAACCCGACGCCCCAGTCCAGCGAACTGCTGCAACAGCTCGACCAGCAACTCACGCCTGACCAGCGCAGCCAGGCGCAGAGCCTGCTGGCGCAGGAGAAGCAGGCCCGCGGCAGCATGGGTCAGGGCGCCAACAGCACCCTGGCCCTCGAAGCCCTGCAAGACGACGAAAAAGAAGTAGAAGGTGAGGACTCGCTATGACGCTCAATCCATTCGTGAAAGCCGGCATCGGCCTGAGCTTCGCCCTGCTGTGGTCCTGCCCGACCCTGGCGGATATGACCGCTGAAAAAAACTTCGGCCTGGATGTGAAAATCACCGGCCAGTCGGAAGACGACCGTGACCTCGGTACCCGCCCTGGCGGCGACGTCAACGGCCTGGGCCTCGACCTGCGCCCTTGGGTGTACGGCGAGCGCGGCAACTGGAGCGCCTACGCCATGGGCCAGGCGGTCACCGCCACCGACACCATCGAAACCGACACCCTGCGCCAGAACGACGACGGCACCAGCACCGACACCGCCGCCGACGGCCGCAAGCAGGACAAGAGCTACCTGGCCATGCGCGAGTTCTGGGTCGGCTACAGCGGCCTCACCGCCTACCCGGGCGAGCAGCTGCGCCTGGGCCGCCAGCGCCTGCGCAGCGACGACGGCATGTGGCGCGACACCAACATCGAAGCGCTGAACTGGACCTTCGACACCACCCTGCTCAAGGCCGACCTGGGCGTGGCCCAGCGCTTCAGCGAGTACCGCACCGACCTCACCGAACTGGCCCCGGAAGACAAGGACCGCACGCACATCTACGGTAACGTCGCCACGCAGTGGACCCCTGGCCACTGGGTCGGCCTGCGCGCCCACCACACCCATGACAGCGGCAGCCTGAAGAACCCGGGCGAGACCGTCGACGCCCTGGACAAGACCCGCACCGGCGACCTCACCTGGCTGGGCCTTGAAGCCAACAGCGACGCCTATAACTGGCGCAACGACCACACCGTCAACTACTGGGGCAGCGTCACCTGGCTGACCGGTGACCGCGATACCCTGAGCAGCCAGACCGTCGGCAACGACAGCGTGGCGACCGGCAAGCAGAGCGGTAACGTCAACGCCTGGGCCACCGACCTCGGCATCCGTCTGCGCCTTGACCCGCAATGGCAAGTCGGTGCCGCCTATGCCCGTGGCAGCGGCGGCGGTGGCGACGACGGTTCGAACAACTTCGAGCAGACCGGCCTTGAGAGCAACCGCTCCAACTTCACCGGCACCCGTTCGCGCGTGCACCGCTTCGGCGAAGCCTTCCGTGGCGAGCTGGGCAACCTGCAGGCGGCCACCCTGTTCGCCTCCTGGCAGCTGCGCGACGACTATGACGCCAGCCTGATCTACCACAAGTTCTGGCGCGTCGACGGCAACCAGAACATCGGTTCCAGCGGCATCAACGCGGTGGTCAACGACGAGGGCGTGAACCGCCCGCTGGTCGATGGCGAAAAAGACCTCGGCCAGGAAATGGACGTGGTCGTCACCAAGTACTTCAAGCAAGGCCTGCTGCCGGCGTCGATGAGCCAGGCGATCGACGAACCTTCCGCCCTGGTGCGCCTGCGCGCCGGTGTGTTCAAGCCGGGCGATGCCTATGGCAAGGAAGCGGACTCGTACATGCACCGTGCCTTCGTCGACGTGATCTGGCGCTTCTGAGGCCGGGAGAGGACCTTAGCAATGAACCTTCACCCGCACATCCGTCACAGCCTCCTGGCCAGCGCCCTGCTGCTGGCCAGCGGCCTGGCCGCCGCCGCAGAGCCCCAGGTGATCGCCAAGGAGCTGCAGCAGGCCAAGACCTACACCGTGGCCAGCGCACCGATCGAGCCGCTGCAGATGGACCCGCCGAAGCTGCCCGACCTGACCGGCTACACCGCCGAAGCAGTGCAGAAGAAGATCGACCGCCGCCACAAGGGCAAGGTCAGTGTGCGCCGCATGTTCCAGGAGGACACCCTCAAGGAATTCGTCGGCGGCGACAACAAGGCCGCCGAATGGGTGCAGCGCCAGCACGGCATCCCCCAGGCAATCTTCATCGATGACGGCCATGTCGACCTGGTCGAGCTGAGCAAGAAGCTGCCCAAGCAGTACCTCAGCGAAGTCGAACCCGGCGTGTACCTGGCGCGCCTGCCCATCGTGGTCGGGCAGAAGGGCATTCTCGAGATCGACGGCAAGGTCAAGCAGCTGCGCCTGTCCCAGGAAGGCGGCTCGTTCCTGGTCAACGACGGCAAGCTGTTCGTCACCGACACCCAGGTGACCGGCTGGCGCGAGAAGGACAACGGCCCGGCGACCTTCCGCTCGCCGAAGGAATTCCGCCCGTTCCTGCTGTCGTGGGGCGGTACCGAGACCTACATCGTCAACACGAAAATGGCCAGCTTCGGCTATGCCAAGTCCAAGTCGTACGGCGTGAGCATTTCGCAGTACACGCCGAACATGTCCCAACGCATGGGCCGCCCCGAGCCGACCGGCTGGATCATCGGCTCGACGTTCAGCGACATGTGGTACGGCTTCTACTGCTACGAGACCCAGGACTTCGTGGTGAAGGACAACACCTACCACGACAACATCGTCTACGGCATCGACCCGCACGACCGGTCACACCGCCTGATCATCGCCGGCAACACCGTGTACGGCACCAAGAAGAAGCACGGCATCATCGTTTCCCGCGAGGTCAACGACAGCTGGATCATCAACAACAAGAGCTACGACAACAAGCTCTCGGGCGTTGTGATCGACCGTAACAGCGTCAACAACCTGGTGGCCTACAACGAGATCTACCGCAACCACACCGACGGCATCACCCTGTACGAAAGCGGCGACAACCTGATCTGGGGTAACAAGCTGATCAACAACCGTCGCCACGGCATCCGCGTGCGCAACAGCGTGAACATCCGCCTGTACGAAAACGTCGCCGTGGCCAACGGGCTGGTCGGCGTGTACGGGCACATCAAGGACCTGTCCGACACCGACCGCGACATCGCCCTGGACCCGTTCGACACCAAGGTGTCGCTGATCGTGGTCGGCGGCGAGCTGGCCGCCAACGGCTCCGGCCCGCTGTCGATCGACTCTCCGCTGTCGGTCGAGTTGTACAAGGTGTCCATGCTCGCCCCGCGCAAAGCCAGCGGCATCAGCCTCAACGGCATCCTCGGCGAGCGCCAGGACGAAATCCTCGACCTGCTGGTGCGCCAGCAGAAGGCCGTGCTGATCGACCCGGTCGAACGCCAGACCGAAATGATCGATTAAGGAAGCCCAGACCATGACTCCACACCTGATGAAACTGCTGGGCCTGTCCGCCGCCCTCCTGGCCATCAGCCAGGGCGTGCGCGCCGACGAGGTGAAGGCCCCGACCTTCACCGCCGAGCCTTGCTGCCAGCTGTGCCCCGAAGCGCATGACGCCAGCCGCTACACCACGCGCTACCAGCAGAACTTCACCACGCTGGTGCAGGCCCAGGGCGACTGGCTGTTCCGTACCCGCGAAGACCTGCGCACCGAGTTCAACACCACGCCGGCCGGTTACAAGCGCCTGCAGCAGGTGCATGACGCGTTCAAGAAGCGCGGTGTGGAACTGGTCGTGGTCTACCAGCCGACCCGCGGCCTGGTGAACCGCAACATGCTCAAGCCCGAAGAAAAAGCCGCCTTCGACTACCAGAAGGCACTGGGCAACTACCAGGCCATGCTCAAGCGCTTCGCCAGCATGGGCTACAACGTGCCCGACCTGTCGCCGCTGACCAACGAGCAACTGGCCGCCGCCGACCAGGGCAAGGATTTCTACTTCCGTGGTGACCAGCACTGGACGCCTTACGGCGCCGAGCGTGCAGCGAAAATCGTGGCCGATACCGTGCACCAGATGCCGGCCTTCGAAGGCATCCCGCGCAAGGAGTTCGAAACCCACAAGTCCGGGCGCATGGGCAAGACCGGTACCTTGCACAACGTTGCCGGCCAGCTCTGCGGCACCAGCTACGCCGTGCAGTACATGGACCAGTTCGCCACCGAGCCGAAGGGCTCGGACGGCGGTGGCGACGACCTGTTCGGTGACAGCGGCAACGCCCAGATCACCCTGGTCGGCACCAGCCACAGTGGCAAGAACTACAACTTCTCCGGCTTCCTCGAACAGTACATCGGCGCCGACGTGCTCAACGTCGCCTTCCCCGGTGGCGGCCTGGAGGGCTCGATGATCCAGTACCTGGGCAGCGAAGAGTTTCAGAAGAACCCGCCGAAGATTCTGATCTGGGAATTCTCGCCGCTGTACCGCCTGGACCAGGAAACCATCTGGCGGCAGATCCTCGGCCTGCTCGACGACGGCTGCGACGCGCGCCCGGCACTGATGAGCGCCAGCACCACGCTCAAGCCTGGCAAGAACGAGCTGATGGTCAACGGCAAGGGCGGTGTGATCAAGGACCTGGTCAACCGCAACCTGCAGATGGACATCAAGTTCGAGGACCCTTCGGTGAAGGTGCTGCAGGCCACCCTGTGGTACCTCAATGGCCGCCACGAGGACATCAAGCTGGAAAAACCGGAAACCTCCGACACCGATGGCCGTTTCGTCTTCCAGATGCGCGAAGACGAGGACTGGGCCAACCAGAACCTGTTGGCCTTCGAGGTTCAGGGCCCGGAAAGCGGCACCCAGAAAGTCGAGGCCAAGCTCTGCAAACGCAACAACTTCGCCGTGCCCGCGCAGACTGCGCAGGCCGGCCAGTGAGGCGATCATGAACAAGCTCAAGCGACTGTCCAGCCCTGCCCTGCTCGCCCTCGCCTTGTGCGGCGGCGCCGCGCATGCCGCGCTGGTGCCCCCGCAGGGTTACTACGAGGGCATCGAGAAGCTCAAGACCAGCGACGGCAACTTCCACTGCGCGCCTGCGCCCAAGCCCTACACCGGGGCACTGCAGTTCCGCAGCAAGTACGAAGGTTCGGACAAGGCCCGGGCGACGCTCAACGTCGCTTCGGAAAAGGCGTTCCGCAAGTCCACCGAAGACATCACCACACTCGAGAAGGGCGTGAGCAAGATGGTCGGCCAGTACATGCGTGACGGCCGTCCGGCGCAGCTCGACTGCACCCTGACCTGGCTCGGTACCTGGGCACGCGCCGATGCGCTGCTGTCCACCGACTACAACCACACCGGCAAGTCCATGCGCAAATGGGCGCTGGGCAGCATGAGCGGGTCGTGGCTGCGCCTGAAGTTCTCCAACTCGCAGCCGCTGGCCGCGCACCAGGCCGAGGCCGAACTGATCGAGAAGTGGTTCGCCCGCCTCGCCGAGCAGACCGTGCGCGACTGGAGCAACCTGCCGCTGGAGAAGATCAACAACCACAGTTACTGGGCGGCCTGGTCGGTAATGGCCACTGCCGTGGCCACCGACCGCCGCGACCTTTTCGACTGGGCCGTGAAGGAATACAAGGTCGGCGCCAACCAGGTCGACGACCAGGGCTTCCTGCCCAACGAGCTCAAGCGCCGCCAGCGTGCCCTGGCCTACCACAACTACGCCCTGCCACCCCTGGCGATGATTGCCAGCTTCGCCCAGGCCAACAACGTCGACCTGCGCAGCGAGAACAACTTTGCCCTGCAGCGCCTGGGTGAAGGCGTGCTGGCTGGTGCCCGCGACCCGAGTCAGTTCAAGGCCCGAGCTGGCGAAAAGCAGGACATGAAAGACCTCAAGGTCGACAGCAAGTACTCCTGGCTCGAACCGTGGTGTGCGCTCTATCACTGCGTCGGCGACACCCTGCAGCGCAAGCAGCACATGCAGCCGTTCAACAGCTTCAGGCTGGGTGGCGATGTGACCCGGGTTTACGACCCGAACGCTGAAAGCAAGAAGTAATACCTCCCGATGTGGGAGTGAAACCTGTGGGAGCGGGCTTGCCCGCGAACAAGGGCGAAGCCCTTGGCATGCACCGCGAAACCTTCTTCGCGGGCAAGCCCGCTCCCACAGGGACCTAATCGCCTTTCAGTCTTGTACTGGGGGGTTTGGGGGGCGCTTTGCCCCGGATGCTGTGAACAACAAGGAGAACCGGGATGGTCTTCTCGTCCAACGTGTTCCTGTTCCTGTTCTTGCCGATCTTCCTCGGCCTGTACTACTTGAGCGGGCAACGCTATCGCAACCTGCTACTGCTGGTCGCCAGCTACATCTTCTACGCCTGGTGGCGGGTCGACTTCCTCGCCCTGTTCGCCGGCGTGACCCTGTGGAACTACTGGATCGGCCTCAAAGTCGGCGCCGCCGGCGTGCGCACAAAACCGGCCCAGCGCTGGTTGCTGCTCGGCGTCGGTGTGGACCTTGCGATCCTCGGCTACTTCAAGTACGCCAACTTCGGTGTCGAGAGCCTCAACGCGATCATCAGCTCGTTCGGCCTGGAGCCGTTCATCCTCACCCACGTGCTGCTGCCGATCGGTATCTCGTTCTACATCTTCGAGTCGATCAGCTACATCATCGACGTGTACCGCGGCGACACCCCGGCCACCCGCAACCTGATCGACTTCGCGGCATTCGTGGCGATCTTCCCGCACCTGATCGCAGGCCCCGTGCTGCGCTTCAAGGACCTGGTCGACCAGTTCAACAACCGCACCCACACCCTGGACAAGTTCTCCGAGGGCTGCACCCGCTTCATGCAGGGCTTCATCAAGAAGGTGTTCATCGCCGACACCCTGGCGGTGGTGGCCGACCACTGCTTCGCCCTGCAGAACCCGACCACAGGTGATGCCTGGCTCGGCGCCCTGGCCTACACCGCACAGCTGTACTTCGACTTCAGCGGCTACAGCGACATGGCCATCGGCCTGGGCCTGATGATGGGCTTCCGCTTCATGGAGAACTTCAAGCAGCCGTACATCAGCCAGTCGATCACCGAGTTCTGGCGGCGCTGGCACATCAGCCTGTCGACCTGGCTGCGCGACTACCTGTACATCACCCTGGGCGGCAACCGCAAAGGCACCTTCAACACCTACCGCAACCTGTTCCTGACCATGCTGCTGGGCGGCTTGTGGCACGGTGCCAACTTCACCTACATCATCTGGGGCGCCTGGCACGGCCTGTGGCTGGCGATCGAGCGGGCGCTGGGCATCGACACCAACCCGCAGCGCTTCAACCCGGTCAAGTGGGCCTTCACCTTCCTGCTGGTGGTGGTCGGCTGGGTGATCTTCCGTGCCGAGAACCTGCACGTCGCCGCACGCATGTACGGCGCCATGTTCAGCTTCGGCGAGTGGCAGCTGTCGGAACTCAACCGCGCCCAGCTCACCGGCCTGCAGGTAGCGACCCTGGTGATCGCCTACATCACCCTGGCGTTCTTCGGCCTGCGCGACTTCTACCGCAACGCCAGGCCAACGGCGAACGCTACCCCGGTGCAGGTCAACGCCGATGGCTCGATCGGCCTGGACTGGACCCGGGTGATGAGCCGCGCCCTGATCCTGCTGCTGTTCGCGGCCTCGATCCTCAAGCTTTCGGCGCAGAGCTACTCGCCGTTCCTGTACTTCCAGTTCTGAGGCGGATGACATGAACCGGACATTACGCATTACCTATTCCTTGTCGTTCCTCGGCCTGCTGGTGGGCATGGGCGCCTGGTCCACCGGTGGCTTCGACAGCTTCCACCGTACCGAGCAGATGACCTTGCTCAACGGCAAGCTGGCCAAGGCCGCCGAGACCCACTACGACGACCAGTTCCCGATCAAGCGGCTGGGCACCAATCTCTGGGCCGCGCTGGACTTCAAGCTGTTCAACGAAGGCCGCCCGGGCGTGGTGCTGGGCCGCGACCAGTGGCTGTTCAGCGACGAAGAGTTCAAGCCCACCGCCGGTGCCGAGCAGCTGATGCAGGACAACCTGGCGCTGATCCGCGGCGTGCGCGACACCCTGCAGCAGCATGGCAGCCAACTGGTGCTGGCGATCATCCCGGCCAAGGCGCGGGTGTACGCCGAGTACATCGGCAAGGAGCAACCGGCCAGCCTGCATGACGATCTGTACAACCAGTTCCATGCCCAGGCGCGCCAGGCCAATGTGTTCGCCCCCGACCTGATGGCCGCACTGGAACAGGCCAAGGCCCGTGGCCAGGTGTTCCTGCGTACCGACACCCACTGGACGCCAATGGGCGCCGAAGTGGTAGCGCAGGCACTGGGCGAAGCGGTCAGCCGCCAGCGCCTGCTCAATGGCGAGCCGCAGACCTTCATCACCGAAGCGGGCAACACCGCCCCCTACAAGGGCGACCTGACCAACTTCCTGCCCCTGGACCCACTGTTCAGCAACCTGTTGCCGACCCCGGACAACCTGCAGCAACGCACGACCCGGCCGGCCGAGGCCGAAGGCGATGGCGGCGACGCCCTGTTCGCCGACAACCAGATCCCGGTCGCCCTGGTGGGCACCAGCTACAGCGCCAACCCGCACTGGAACTTCCTCGGTGCGCTGCAGCAGGCGCTGCACAGCGACGTCGCCAACTACGCCGAAGACGGCCACGGCCCGCTGTTGCCAATGCTCAAGTACCTGCAAAGCGATGCCTTCAAGAACGCCGCACCACAAGTGGTGGTGTGGGAATTCCCCGAACGTTATCTGCCAATGACCAACGACCTCAGCAGCTTCGACCCGCAGTGGATCGCGCAGCTGAAGAACTCCCGTCAATCCGAAGAAAACCTGGCCTTGTCGTCCACCCGGACGAACCACTGATAGAAAGAGAGGAAATGCACATGACTACCAAGACTTCCATTGCCAAAGCCCTCACCCTCGCGGCCGGCCTTTCCCTTGCTTCCATGCAGGCGTTCGCCGGCGCCGATGCCGCGCTGTACGGCCCGACCGCACCGAAAGGCTCGACCTTCGTGCGCCTGTACAACGCCACCAGCGCCCCGGCTGCAGCCAGCGTCGGCAACACCCAGATCAAGCAGGTTGGCGCCCAGGCCAGCAGCGACTTCAGCTTCCTGCCGGGTGGTGACTACACCGCTCAGGTCGGTGGCAAGAGCGTGCCGGTCAAGCTGGCTGCGGACAAGTACTACACCCTGGTCAACAACGCTGGCGGCACCCCGCAGCTGATCGAAGAACCACCGTTCAAGAACAAACAGAAAGCCCTGGTGCGGGTGCAGAACCTCAGCGACCAGGCGGTAACCCTGAAGACCGCCGACGGCAAGACCGAAGTGGTGCCATCGGTGGCCACCAAGGGCCGCGGCGAGCGTGAAATCAATCCGGTCAAGGTCAACCTGGCCTTGTTCGAAGGCAACAAGAAAGTCAGCGACCTGAAACCGGTCGCCCTGGAGCGTGGCGAAGCTGCCGTGCTGTACGTAACGGGTTCCGGCAGCAACTTGTCGCCGGTGTGGGTAACTCGCCCCGTGGCTAGCAACTGATCCCCCTGCCTCATAACGACTATTGGAGAAACATGATGATCCCGGTAATTCTTTCTGGTGGTAGCGGTTCCCGTCTGTGGCCTCTGTCGCGCAAGCAGTTCCCCAAGCAGTTCCTGGCATTGACCGGTGAACACACCCTGTTCCAGCAAACCATCGAGCGCCTGCGCTTTGACGGCATGGACGCCCCGATCGTGGTCTGCAACAAGGACCATAAGTTCATCGTCCAGGAGCAGCTCGCTGCCCTGAAGCTGGAAACCCAGGGCATCCTGATGGAGCCGTTCGGCCGCAATACCGCGCCGGCGGTGGCCATGGCGGCCATGAAACTGGTCAATGAAGGCCGCGACGAGCTGATGCTGGTGCTGCCTGCCGACCACGTGATCGATGACCAGAAAGCCCTGCAACGCGCCCTGGCCCTGGCCACCGTGGCCGCCGAGCGCGGCGAGATGGTGCTGTTCGGTGTACCGGCGACCAAGCCGGAAACCGGCTATGGCTATATCCGCTCCAGCCAGGACGCGCTGCTGCCTGAAGGTGTGGCCCGGGTCGCCCAGTTCGTCGAAAAGCCCGACGAGAAGCGCGCCGCTGAGTTCGTCTCCGCCGGTGGCTACTTCTGGAACAGCGGCATGTTCCTGTTCCGCGCCAGCCGCTTCCTCGAAGAGCTGAAGAAACACGACGCGGACATCTACGACACCTGCGTGCTGGCGCTGGAGCGCAGTGCTGGAGACGGCGATGTACTGAGCATCGACGAAGCCACCTTCGAATGCTGCCCAGACAACTCCATCGACTACGCCGTGATGGAAAAGACCCAGCGCGCCTGCGTGGTGCCAATGTCGGCCGGCTGGAGCGACGTGGGCTGCTGGTCGTCGCTGTGGGACGTGCACGAGAAGGACGATAACGGCAACGTCACCAAAGGCGATGTGGTGGTGCAGGACAGCCGCAACTGCATGATCCACGGCAATGGCAAGCTGGTGTCGGTGATCGGCCTGGAGAACATTGTCGTGGTCGAGACCAAGGACGCGATGATGATCGCCCACAAGGACAAGGTCCAGGGCGTCAAGCAGATGGTCAAGACTCTCGACGAGCAGGGCCGCAGCGAAACCCAGAACCACCTGGAAGTGTATCGCCCGTGGGGCTCGTACGACTCGGTGGACATGGGCGGCCGCTTCCAGGTCAAGCACATCACCGTCAAGCCGGGCGCCAGCCTGTCGCTGCAGATGCACCACCACCGTGCCGAGCACTGGATCGTGGTGTCCGGCACTGCCGAGGTGACCTGTGACGAGAACGTGTTCCTGCTCACCGAGAACCAGTCGACCTACATCCCGATCGCCTCGATCCACCGCTTGCGCAACCCGGGCAAGATCCCGCTGGAAATCATCGAAGTGCAGTCTGGCAGTTACCTGGGCGAGGATGACATCGAGCGCTTCGAGGACGTGTATGGGCGTACGTCGACGCCGGCTGAGCGTGGCGTGTCAGTGAAGACGATCGCGCAGTAGGAACCCCTTGTTGAAAGCCTCGCGCCCTTGGCAGGGCGCGAGGCTTTTTGTTGCTCAGCGGATCACTCAGCGCAAGTCGAGCTTCACACGTCCCTTTTCAAACCTGTAGACCTTGCCTTTCCATCTGAACGAAAAGCTGAACACAAAGGAAAGCGCCACCCCTTCTTCGTAATGGAAGTCTGAATAGTCCAGGCTGCCTTCATCCGCGGCGATCAGGCCATTGCCGACAACAGCCCTGACACCCAATACACCGTCAGTGTCTAGCCGAATGAAAGCGCCCAAGTCGGACAGGCCATATTCAAGGTCACGTTGCTGGACGATCAACAGGCTATTGGGTTTGCCATCCTGACCGTAGTTCAGGTTGATGAGGGTCGCATTGAACCCATTATTACCTTCGAGAGCAGGTTCGACCTGCGCGCCTGCTGCGCCCGTAGCCTCGTCGGTGTGCGCACGCTCCGACACTTGCAGCTCGAAGGCTCCGTCGGTCACCTTGAACGGCGTGCCCTCCCCAGACACTTCGAATTCAAAGTGCGCTTTCAGCGGGCCCGCGGCATCGTTCAAACGCTCAATGCCCAGTTCGCCATTGCTGGCATAACCCGTAAACGCCGAACCGAGATAGGCCCAGACGTCCCCTTTCTCCTGCGGCTCCATCGGGAAGGTTTTGACTTCGAGCGTTTTGGGGAAATTTATAAAGAGGAAGGGCTCATCGCCAACTGCGTTGTCATCGTACGCAGCAACTCCGCGGGGCTGAATAACAAGCGAGCTGGCGTGGAAGGGTACGCCATTGGGCAATTGGGCATTCATGTACCCCACAACCGTATACTGTTCAACCTTTACTGTTCCCATGCGTTTGTTCCCCGAAGTGGCAGTCGAATGACCAGAATCTGTGCCACGCAGTGCACAGCTGTCGACGATGCTACTGGCACGCACAGACTGTCGAAACTGATAGAAATGCTAGGTACGACGGGGGTGATACCTTGATTAACAGATACCATCGCTGATCTTCAAGCGCAGCCCATTTGACGCTAGGATGGCTGAACCGGCGATCTCGAGGTCCCAGATTCATGCTTATCGGTGCCATCCTCATCCTCACCTGGCTGGTATTGCTGCTGCGCTACCCAGCGAAAGCCCTGCCCCTTTCAATGGCTGCCGTCTGTGGCCTGGGCCTGGTTGCGCTGTGGGTCGCGTGGCAGGACACTCGCGAAACCTCGCAATTGGCGCGCCTGGACCTGCGCCTGGCCTACGCACCCGCGCAATGCCCCGCTGATCGCACCCTGCAAGTCACGATGCACAACGGCAACAAGGCCCCGCTGGTCGAACTGCGCTGGCGCGTTGCAGCGTATGCGCCGGGCGATACCGTAAACCTGGCAGAAAACACTTACAACGCACCGCGCTACCGTGGGCCGGGTGAGCTGCAGCCGGGCGCCGAGTGGAAAGACTGCCTGCCGTTGCCACCGCTGCGTTCGGGCTACCGGCCGCAGACCTTGGAATTCCGCGCGGAACACTTGCAAGGTACATTTGCCAATTAATACAGCGCCTGTTCCGGCCCATTTGCGGGCAAGCCCGCTCCCACAGGATTCGCACAGACCTCGGGCATTGTGCATGCCTGGGGGAGCGGGCTTGCCCGCCAATGGGCCGGCGAAGGCAACCTCAACGTCCCCAGAATACAGGCCCATCCATGCCCACCGTCCTGATCACCGGTTGTTCCAGCGGCATCGGCCGCGCCCTCGCCGACGCTTTCCGCGATGCCGGCCATGAAGTCTGGGCCACGGCCCGCAAGCCCGACGATGTCGAACAACTGTCCGCCGCCGGCTTCATTGCACGGCAACTGGACGTCAACGATGGCGAAGCGCTCAAGCGCCTGGCCAATGAGCTGGAAGCGCACCACGGTCGCCTCGACATCCTGATCAACAACGCCGGCTACGGCGCCATGGGGCCCTTGCTCGATGGCGGCGTAGAGGCCATGCGCCAACAGTTCGAAACCAACGTCTTCGCCGTGGTCGGCGTAACCCGCGCACTGTTCCCGCTGTTGCGTCGTGCACGCGGGTTGGTGGTGAATATCGGCAGTGTCTCGGGCGTGCTGGTCACGCCATTCGCCGGCGCCTACTGCGCGTCGAAGGCTGCCGTGCAGGCGCTCAGCGATGCCCTGCGCCTGGAGTTGGTGCCGTTCGGGATACAGGTCATGGAGGTGCAGCCGGGAGCCATTGCTTCGCAGTTCGCCGACAATGCCCAGCGCCAGGCGCAACAAATGTTCACCCCGGGCTCGCCATGGTGGCCGTTGCGTGAGTATGTTCAAGCAAGGGCGCGCGCTTCACAGGACAAGCCGACGTCCGCGCGCGAGTTCGCTCAAGGTGTGTTGAAAGCGGTACACAAATCGCCGCCACCGACGCTGGTACGCATAGGTAACGGCAGCACCGCATTGCCATTGTTGGCGCGCTGGCTGCCGCGACGGGTTTTGCATTGGGTGTTGCGCAAACGCTTTGGTTTGTTACGGCCTTTGTGATCGGGGCGATTCAGTCACTATGTTGTCGGCCACCAGGACGTTCGCCAACAACAAAACTACTCCCCATGCTGAACACTGGCAGCAATACCAGGCGCATCACCTTTGGAAGGCACTCGTGCTTGCCGTTCAAACAGAGGTACATGGCAATCGCCCCCGATCACGCCCGGTGCGGGGGCTGGGTATCGAACGCCTGCCAACCGCCGCCCAGCGCCTTGTACAAGCCAACCAGCGCCTGCGAAACCGCCGCTGAACTGTCGATCCACTGCTCTTGGCTGGCCAACAGTGCGCCCTGCACGGTCAGCACGTTGAGAAAGTCCACTGCCCCTTCCACGTATTGGCGCTGGGCGGTTTCCAGGGCGATGCGATTCTGCCGCACCGCCTCGGCCAGGTGATCACGACGCAGCTGGCTGGCGTTATACAGGCGCAGCACATCGTCGATCTCGTGCCAGGCACCGAGCACCACCTTGCGATAGTTCAGCGCCGCTTCCTGTTGCTGCGCCTCGCGCAGTTCCAAGGTGCCCTTGAGCCGGCCACCCTCGAAGATCGGCAGCGACAACTGCGGGCCGAAAGCGAAGCGACGCGAATCCCAGCCGCCGAAATCGGCCAGCTGCATGGCCTGGAAGCCGACGCTGCCAGATAGACGGATGCTTGGATAGAAGTCGGCCTTGGCCACACCAATACTCGCGGTGGCGGCATGCAGGCGCGCCTCGGCCTGGCGGATGTCCGGGCGCCGCTCGGCCAGCTCGGAGGGCAGGCCGATGGCGAACGTCTGCTGCGGCGCGGGCAGCTCTGCGCCCTGCAGCAACTCGGCCTGCAGGCTACGCGGCGGCTCGGCGGCGAGCAGGCTGAGGGCATTGATCAAGTCATCGCGCCTGGCTTCCAGGCTCGGCAGGCGCGCTTCGATGGAAGCAACCTGTGCACTGGCCTGGGCCACATCAAGACGCGTGGCAACACCTTCTGCCTGGCGATCCTGGGAAAGCTTCAGGCTATGTTCGGCGACCTTGAGGTTGTCGCGGGTCACGTCCAGGGTGTGTTGCACGGCTCGCAGCTGGATGTAATTGCCGGCGGTTTCCGCAAGCAGTGCCAGCAATACGCCGCGGCGATCGTTCTCGGCCATTTCCACGGTGGCATCGGCCGCTTCCACCTGGCGCCGCACCCGGCCCCAGAGGTCCAGTTCCCAGCCAGCGACCAAGTCGCCCTGCCAGAGGTTGAAGGCCGATTTCCCGGCGTTGCCCGATGGATCGCTCAGGCCTTCGGCGCTGTTGCGGGCACGGCTGTAACCGATGTTGGCATCCACCGACGGCGTTTCATCGGCTGCCACCGTGCTACGCAGGGCGCGGCTTTGTAGCAGGCGTGCACTGGCCATCTGCACGTCGAGGTTGTTGTCGGCCACGCGCTGGATCAACGCACTCAGCCGTGCATCGTGGAAGGTTTCCCACCAGCGCAGTTCCAGCGGCTCGGCCTGTGGCTGGCTCGCGGCGGCTTCACCCTGCAGCGCTTCCCATTGCTGCGGCGCCTGGCTGTCCGGGCGCTGGAAGTCCGGCCCGAGGGTGCAGCCGGCCAGCAGCACGGCCAGCAGCAGCGGACTCAAGCGTGCGGCAGGTTTCATCGTGTGCTCACCTCTTTGCCAGCCAGCTTGTCGCCCTGGGTATCGATGGTAGCTTCTACCGACATGCCCACACGCAGGCGTTCGAGCAGTGGCTGGCCATCATCGAAAACGATCTTCACCGGAATGCGTTGTACCACCTTGGTGAAGTTGCCGGTGGCGTTGTCCGGTTTCACCGCAGCGAAGGTCACGCCGGTGGCCGGGGCAATGCTCTCGACATGGCCCTTGAGGGTTTCGCCAGAGAAGGTATCGACGCTGATGCTCACCGGCTGGCCCGGCTGCACGTGGGTCAGCTGAGTCTCCTGGAAATTGCCGACCACGTAGGCATGCTGCAGCGGCACCACCGACAAGAGGCGGGCGCCCGGGTTGACGAAGGCGCCGACGCGCAATGCCCGCTCACCGACCATGCCGTCAACCGGCGCGGTGATGCGGGTGTAGGACAGGTCCAGCTGGGCCTTCTCCAGGCCGGCTTCGGCACGCTTCAACTGGCCATCGGCACTGGCCACCTGGGCCGTAAGGATGTCCACCTGCTTGCGGGTTGCCACCAGCGCCGCCTGGGCGTTGGCCAGCCGTGCGCGGGCCTGGTCGACCCGGCTGCGCGCCTGCTGGGCGTTCTGAACGGTGCCGGCACCCTGCTCGGCCAGGCGGCTGTAGCGGTTGACCTCGTGGTCGGCGAACGCTGCTTCAGCCTGAGCCGCCGTCACCGCCGCCTGGGCCTGGGCAATCAGTGCGGCCTGGCGCTCGAGGGTGGCGCGAGCATCGGCGCTCTGCGCCTTGGCCACCAGCAGCTGCGCCTGGGCGGCATCCAGCGCGGCCTGGTAGTCACGGGCATCGATGGTCGCCAGTAACTGGCCGGCCTGCACCTGCTGGTTGTCTTCGACCAGCACTTCCTTGATGAAGCCCGCGACCTTGGGCGCGACCACGGTGTAGTCGGCAATCACATAGGCATCGTTGGTGCTCTGCCGGTGGTCGCTGCCCAACAGCCAGGGGCCGACGATACCGGCCAGCACGGCCACGGCGAGCACCGAGCCGATGAGAAGGGTTTTGCGGTTGTTGGTCATGTTCAGTGTCTCGAATTCATCCAGGGTTCAGGCCACCGCGCGCGGCGGATAGACCCGGGTAGGCACGAAAGGAATCAGGCAGATCAGCGCCACGGCGATGCAGGCCATGACCAGGTAAAGGTCGGCCGAGGTCAGCACCAGCGCCTGGTCGTGAATGCGCTTGGCAAGGCCCACCGTGTTGCTGTCGATCAGCGGCGCGTTGCCCAAGCTGTCTACCAGGTGGTTGGAATGGAAGTGCCGGCGCAGGGTGCCCAAGGCATCCAGCAGGCCTCCGGCAATCACTGCGGCCAGGCCTTTGACGGTGTTGAACCAGCTGGAGGCGAACGGGCCTTCCTGCGGGGTCATGCCGTTGGTGGAGAGCATCAGCAGCGGCAGCACGGCCATTGGCTGGCCAAAAACCTGCAGCACGTAGAACGGGTAGAAATCACCGCGGATCCACTCGCTGGTCAGCAGGCTGCTGCCCACGCACGACACCGCCAGCATGGCCAGGCCGATGGCCAGCACCCAGCGGCAATCCACTGCCCGGATGTTGCACAACGCTGCGGTCAGTGGCAGGGCGATCAGCTGCGGCATGGCCACCAGCATCATCAGCGGGCTGGTCTGCGCCGGGCGGTAGCCCTGGATCTGCGCCAGGTACGCCGACGGAATGCTGGCCACACCGGACAGCACGATCAGCACGCCGGCCAGGGTCACCAGGGCAAAACTGAGGTTGCGCCGTTGCAGCATGCGCAGCTGGAAGAACGGCAGCGGCTCGGACCATTCGTTGTACATGAACAACACCAGCAACAGTACGCCACCGCCCAGCAACCAGCAGATCAGCGGCGAATCGAACCAGCCCCAGCGGTCACCCAGCGACAGGCCGAGGACGATGCAGCTGATGGCCGGCAGGCCGAGCAACACGCCACGCCAGTCGAACTGCTTGAAGCGTTCCAGGCGCAATGGGTCCTGCGGCAGGCCCCAACCGACACAAAACATGGCCAGCGCGGAGGGCAGGATGATTTGCCAGAACGCCCACTGCCAGCCGACGTACTCGGTCCACAGGCCAGCCAGAGGCGTACCGAGGTTGGGCCCGAAGGTGGCGGTCAGGGCATAGCAGGCCAGGCCGTAGACCTTGATGCCAGGAGGCAGGAAGCGCAGCGCCACGCTCATCAGCATCGGTGGCAATGCACCCGAGGCAAAGCCCTGGAGCACGCGCAGCAGCATCAAGCTGTGCAGGTTGGGGGCAAACGGTTGCAGTAAACCCAGCACGGCGAACACGCCCACCGCACTCATGGTGAAGCGGCGCAGGGAGAAGGTGGTGGCCAGCCACGGGGCAAAGGCCATGGCCGAGACGGAAGCTGCGCTGTACACCGCCAGCAGCCACGCCCCTTCGTCGGCACCAATACCCATGGCGCCGCGGATGTCGGCGAGGGAAATCTTGGTCACCGACTCGTTGAGGCCGGCACACAGCACTGCCAGCAACACGCCGAACAGCCCGACCACCACCCGCAAGCCGAACGCCGTCTGCGCAGGCGCGGCCGGCGCGGGGGCGGCGGCAATCGCGGCCGAAGGGGCGGACAGGGAACTCATGGAATACATCTCCAGCAACAAATTTGCGACTGGAGCAAGTCTAAGAAGGTCGAATGCTGACGAAAACTGACTTCTCGGCAGTTTTATATTGCGCCTGACGCAATCGGCTTCGATACCGAGTCGCCTGCTTCGCGGGTAAACCCGCTCCCTCAGGATCAGTGCAATGCATCAGGCCAGCGCGGGAGCGGGTTTTACCCGCGAAGCAAGCAACGCGGTATCAAGGATCGACGCTGCAGCAAGCCTTCAAGGTCTGCCGCAACCAGCGGTGGGCGGGGTCGTTATGGAAGCGCGGGTGCCAGGCCTGCAGCACTGTCACTCGCTCCAGCGGCACCGGGATTTCGAACGAGCGTAGCGGCAGGCCGAGCTTGTGCACGCTGTTGAGGATGTTGGCCGGCATCGGCAGGATCAGGTCGGAATCGGGCAGCGAGAACAATGCCGAGTGAAAACTCGGGGTAATCAGTGCCACCCGACGCTGCACCTTGAAATTGGCCAGCTCGACATCGATCGGCCCGTTGGCCCGGCCACGGCGGGAAACGCTGATCTGCGGATAACTGGCAAAGGCGTCCGGTGTGATGGGTTGGTCGAAGATCGGATGATCGCGCCGCGCCAGCCCTACATAGTAAGTCTGGAACAGGCTCTGCACCTTGATCTCCGGGCCCAGGTCGACGGTCGAGCTGATGATCAGGTCGGTGCGCCCATCGCGCAGCACGCTGTCGTCATCGCCGCCGGGGCTTTCCGGCACGAAACGCAGCACCGTGCGTGGCGCCTGTTTATGCATGCGCTGCAGCAGCTGGGCGCCATACAAGGCGATGAACAAGTCATTGGTGCGAATGTTGAAAGCGCGATCGAGCCTGGACAAGTCGACTTCATCGACGCTGCGGAACACTTCACCGGCCTGCTCCACAAGTGCCGCCACTTGTTCGCGCAGGGCCAGCGCCCGTGGCGTCGGCACCAGGCCACGGCCGGCACGCACCAGGATCGGGTCGCCCAGGGCGTCGCGGATACGCCCCAAGGTGCGGCTCATCGCCGCCGGGCTCAGGTTCATGCGCTGCGCGGCGCCCACCACGCTGCCTTCATCGAGCAAGGCATCGAGGGCGACGAGCAGGTTCATGTCCGGGAGTTGCATGGCCGTTTTCCGTTACAGCTGTGGGGAAACGCGATGTTAGCAGGTTGGCCGATTGCACCAGACGCAATGCGCTCGTGCGTGGCGGGGCATTTATTCACTGGCCGTGTTCGGCCTTAAATGAAGCATTGGCAGGTCCGGCCCTTTCGCGGGCAAGCCCGCTCCCACAGGAGCCTCACATTCTCACAACTTTGTGCACTCCCTGTGGGAGCGGGCTTGCCCGCGAAGAGGCCCGTACAGGCAACCCCTTAGCCAGCTGCAAACAAGGATCCCAGATGCCCAGCCCCGTCCTGATCGCCATCGACGCCTCCCCCGCTTCCGCTGCCCTGCTCACCCTCGCCCGCCGCTACTGCCGCCCGGGCGAACACGAACTGCACGTGTTGCTGGCCATCGACTCCACCTTCGCGGTGCACGACAAACCCGCGCCCTACACCGTTGAAGAACTGGAGGAGTATCCCGCCGCCTGCGAGGAGCAACGCCTGGGCGACCGCGCCGTGGCCGAGGCCGTACAACAGTTGCAGCAGGCCGGTTTCAGCAGCCAAGGCTGCATGGTCGCCGGGCAGCCGGTCGAGGCGATCGTCAGCAAGGCACAGGCACTGAACTGCGAGTTGATCATCATGGGCCACCGCCACCTGTCGCGGTTGGGGCGGCTGCTGGACCCGTCCATCAGCGCCAAGGTCATTGATCGGGTCGAGGTGCCGGTGCTGGTGGGGGTGGCTTACTAATACCCAGCGAAGGAACAGCCAACCCGTTCGACCCTGCCTGAGGAAATGCATCATAGCGGCTAAGCCAGTCTTGGTGTGTCAACTCGTCGATCCGGTATTAGCATTCGCAGTGCAGCCCTATGTCGCCCTCTCCCAGAAGATCTGATGGTCATGCTGGTGATGACCCTAGGTACGTATCAATGGCCCCGCATCGCGGGGCCATTGCTTTTGCGCATCGCGCTTGCTGGCGACACGAAAAGGCATTGTGCAGCGCGAGCTAAATCAGCTCATGACATCACCTCCCTACCTCGCTGTAGTCCAATTCCTAACGACAGAGGTAGGCTCAACATCAGTTCCGGTTAGCTCTCATTTGGCTTTACCACCACCGTACAGGTCGTCCCCGCCGCCAGCACAAACCCGTCCGGCACCTCATCGATATGAATCCGCACCGGCACCCGCTGTGCCAGGCGCACCCAGTTGAAGGTCGGGTTCACATCGGCGATCAGCTCGCGGCTCTGTGGGTTGTCGCGGTCGTAGATGCCGCGGGCGATGCTCTCCACGTGCCCCTTGATGCGTTCGCCACTCATCATCTGCAGCTCGGCCTGGTCGCCTACTTTCACGTGCGGCAACTTGGTTTCCTCGAAGAAGCCGTACACCCAGAACGAGTTCTCGTCGACCACCGCCATCACCGCTTCGCCGGTGCGCGCATAGTCACCCTTGTGGATGTTCAGGTTGGTCACGTAACCGTCCACCGTAGCAACGATATGGGTGCGCTTGAGGTTCAGCTCGGCGGCCGCCAGCGCTGCCTGGGCCTGCTGGTAATCGGCAAGGGCGGAGTTGGCGATGTTGCTGGCGTCGTCGCGGTTTTCCTTCGAGATCACCAGGTTGTCCATGTCGGCGCGGCGCTTGGCGTTGACCTTGCGCATTTCCCAGGTGGCCTTGCGCGAAGCGACCAGGGCCTTGGCCTGGTCGACCGCCAGCTGGTAGTGCTCGGGGTCGATCTGGATCAGCAGGTCGCCCTTCTTCACCCGCTGGTTGTCCTTGACCGGCACGTCCACCACATAACCGGGCACATCGGCGGCGACGTTGATGATGTCGGCGCGCACGCGGCCGTCGCGGGTCCACGGCGTGGTCATGTAGTGCAACCACAACTGGCGACCAATCACCACGGCAGCGGTCAGCACCAGCAGGGTGGCGATCAGGCTGAAGAACTTTTTCATCGAAGGATTCTCACCAGTAGAGCGACAGCGCCAGGGCGCCGAACAGGCAGACGAACAGGCTCAGGCGCAGCAGCGCCGGATGCCAGAAGAAGCGGTAGCCATCATGGCTGGCGATGAACCGGTCCAGGCCCCAGGCCAGGCCCAGGGCAAACAGGAACATCAGGGTCATGGTGGGCATGTACACGCCATGGAAGGCGATCTCACGGGGCATGCTTTCACGGAACATGGTGCAATCCTTTCGCCGGTGCCAGCGGCGACTGTGGGTCCAGCAGGGAAGAACGGATGAAGTGCAGGTAGCTCTGCGCGCGGCGCAGCACCGAGGTGTCGAAGTGCCGGGCAAAAGGTTCGTCGGTGGCCTGCACGCGGGCGATGGCGTGGTCCACCGCGACCAGGGCGCGCTCGTGGTTGCTGGCGTTGGGCTGCAGGAACAGGCGAGCCAGGGCGCGGCCCATGACGCGAATGGCCTGGCGCCACGGCTGCGATTCGGCGTAGGCCGGGTGGATCGGCGCGCGGGCCTGCTCCTTGCGCAACTCGATGACGGCGTGGCCAACCTCCAGTACGGTGAACATCCAGCCCATCAGCTGGCTCTGCACCTGCGGCTTGCCGGCGGCCAAGCCATAGGCCTGGTGCAGCAGGTCACGGGTGCGGCTTTCGAAGGCCGAACCGATGCCGCGCAGGCGCCCGCTGATGGCGAACAGCACCTGCTCGCGCAGCTCCTGCTCCAGGCGGCTCCACAGCCAGCGGCTGTTCGGCGGCAGAATGATCGCCCCCGCCGCGGCGCAGACGAACATGCCGATGACCATGCCGATGTAATCGTTGATGAAGCTGTACGGGTCGTAGACGGTCAGGTTGTTCGGCACCGAACCGATGGCGAAGAACACCAGCAGGCCGATGCCGTAACCGGCGTACGCCGGCCGCGACGACAGAAACGCACCGAGCACGAAGACGGGGGCCAGGACCATGCACAGCAGCGGGAAGCCGTCGATCCAGGGGAAGACGAAGAAGGTTTCGAAGAAACCGATGAAGGCACCGATCGCCGTGCCGCAAGCCATCTGGAACGACATGCGCTTGGGGTTTGGCGAGGCGGCCGAAAGGCCCACGGTGACGGTGGCGATCAGGGTCATCATGGCGCCGCTGGGCCAGTCGCTCATCAGCCAATAGCTACCCAGCAGCAACAGCACCGCCGACGCCCGCACACCGGCGGCCAGCGACACCAGCCAGCTGGTCTGCGCCACATAGGGCTCGTCCCACTGCTCGCGCTCGTGCTTGTGCGCGGCCAGCGAAGCGTGGGTTTCGGCGTAGCTGTACATCTCGTCGACGAAGCGGTAGAGCAGCTCGAACGCGGTATGGAAGTCGAGCAGATCGGATTCGCTGGGGCCGGTTGCTACATAGTCGGCACGCAGGCCACGCACCTGCGCTTGCAGGCCCTCTTTGTAGGCCGCCAGTTCCAGGGTCAGGCGCAGCGCATCGGCGTCGGTCAGCGCCCGGCCCACATAGGGCTGCAACAGCTCCACCAAGGTGTTCAGCCCCGGCTCGATGGCACCGACGATCTGCAGCGGACCACGGGCGCGAAGGCGCTCCAGCAAGCGATGCAGGGCGTTGAAGCGCGTGGTGATGGCCATGAACTCACTGTTCATGCGTACCAGGCGGCCAGAGCGTCGACGCATGTGCGGGTCTTCGAAGGCGGTGACGTTACGCAGGCTCTCCAGCCCCACCGCTTCGGCGACGAAGCGCACGTTGCTGGTCTCGAAACGGTCACGCTGGCTATCACCGCGCAGGGCTTCCACCACCACCCCGGCAAACACACCGAAGCGCTGGTACAGGGCGTTGCGCATGGCGGCACTGGCCGACTGCGGCAGGATCGCGGCGCTGACGAACGTCGACACCAGGATGCCCAGGGCAATTTCAAGCACCCGCCATACGGCCGCCATGAACGCCTGGTCAGGGTGCTGCAGCACTGGCAGGCCGATCATTGCCGCGGTGTAGCCGGCGAGGACGAAGCCATAGGCGCGGAAGGTGCGGTAGCGCATGGCGCCGGCCGAGCAAAGGCCGACCCACACCGCCAGGCTGGGCAGGAACAGCTCGGTGTTCTGCGGGAAGATCGCGATCAGCGCGACCATCATCGCCGAGCCAGCCAGGGTGCCGAGCACCCGATAGAAACTCTTGGCGAACACATGCCCGCTCTGCGGCTGCATGACGATGAAGACGGTGATCATCGCCGTACGCGGTTGCGGCAGCTCCAGGCGCATGGCCAGCCACAGGGTGATAAAGGCTGCCGCCAGCACCTTGAAGATGTAGACCCAGGTCACCCCATCGGTACGCGCCCAGGCGAAGAAGCCCCGGCGCCATTCGAGGCTTTGCAGCCAGCGCACGGGCAAACTGGAAGTGCTCATTCGGCGTTATCCGGCTTCTTGTCGAAAATGGCCAGGGTGGCCGGGGTTTTCGGCGCGCCCTGGCGTTCTTCCTTCGGCACGTCCTGGCCGGCCTGCAGGCCGCCGCCCAGGGCGGTGACCAGTTCGGCATGGGCGATCAGGCGTGCGGCCTGCACCTGCTGCTGCACCTGCTGCTGGCGGAACAGCAAAGTCTGCGCATTGAGCACATTGAGGTAGTCGGTCAGGCCGCGCTGGAAGGCCACCGTGGCGATGTCATAGGTCTTCTGCGCAGCAGCCACCGACTCGGCGGCGAAATGCGACTGTTCCTTCATCGACTCGCGGCGGATCAGCTGGTCGGAAATGTTCTTCAGCGCGCCGACCACGGTCTGGTTGTACCGCGCCACCGCCACGTCATAGCCCGCCGAGGCAACGCCCAGCTGCGAGCGCAGGCGGCCACCGTCGAAGATCGGCAGGCTGATCGCCGGGCCAACGTTGTAGTTGAACTTGCGCCCGGTCAGGAACTCCAGCGGGCCACCACCGGTGGCCATGAAGCCCAGGCTGCCGACCAGGTCGACGTTGGGGAAGAACCCGGCGTGGGCGACATCGATGCCACGTGCCTGGGCCGCGACCTGCCAGCGGCTGGCGACCACGTCCGGGCGCTGGCCGACCAGTTCGGCAGGCAGGTTCGATGGCAGCTTAAGCGGCGCCGCGAGCGCCAGGGTCGGCCGCTGCAACTGCGCGCCCTCCCCCGGGCCTTTACCGGCCAGCGCCGCGAGCTGGTTGCGGGTCAGGGCGATTTCTTCATCAAGGCTGTCGAGTTGGCGATGGGTTTCGGGCAGCGGTGCCTCGGCCTGGCTGACCTCGAAATGGGTGCCGATGCCGCCGTCCAAACGACGCTTGGCCAAGGCCAGGATTTGCTCTTGCTGTTCAAGCTCGGCCTTGACGATGTCGCGCTGGGCGAAATGCAGGCTCAGCTGAATGTAGGCACGTACCACGTTGTTCTGCAGTTCCAGCTGGGCCTGGCGAGCCTCGGCCACGCTCATGTGGGCCTGGTCCACTGCCTGCTCGCTGGCATTGCGCTCACGGCCCCACAGGTCCAGCGCGTAGCTGAAGCCGAAGGCGGCATTGTTGTCCCAGGTGTTGGCACCCGACAGCGCGCCTGGGCCATAGAACTGATCCTCGGGCCAGTTGTGCCGCTTGAGCGTGGCATCACCATTGACCTGGAGCTTTTCCGCCGACTCGACCACACCGGCCATGGCTTTGGCTTCACGCACACGCGCTGCCGCCATGGCTAGGCTTGGGCTACCGGCTACCGCCAGGTCGATCCAACGGTCAAGTTGCGGGTCGCCATAGGCGTGCCACCACCGCTGGTCAGGCCAGTGCGCGTCGCTGGCCGCTTCGCGAATGGCCGCGTCGGTGCTCAAGGTGTTGGCTTGCAAGGTCTTGCTTTGCGGGGCGATACCCCAGGTTCCGATACAGCCGCTCAAGGTGAGACTAAGGGCACAGGCACTGAACACTTGAAGCGTTCTGATGATGCGACGCGGCACAGCTGCGATTTCCCGAGGAAGAGGTGGAGGGGCCGGGCAATTCTAGGGGGCCGCCGCACTGGCGATAAGCGCATATTCCTGCGAATCTTTGTTACCGAAACAGCGATAATCCGGCTTTGGTCGAACGCACATTCGCGTTACTTCGTGACACAATTTTGTCCTCTACCTTGAGAGTGACCCATGGACACCCTGCAAAACATGCGTGCTTTCAGTTGCGTAGCCCAGCTAGGCAGCTTTACCGCTGCTGCGGCGCAACTGGATACGACCACCGCGAACGTGTCGCGGGCGGTCTCCAACCTGGAAGCCCATCTGCAAACCCGGCTGCTCAACCGCACGACCCGGCGCATCGCCCTGACCGAGGCGGGCAAGCGATACCTGATGCGCTGTGAACAGATCCTCACCTACGTCGAAGAAGCCGAAGCCGAAGCCAGCGACGCCCATGCGCGGCCTGCCGGCCAGCTGAAGGTGCATTCGATGACCGGGGTCGGCCAGCACTTCGTGGTCGATGCCATCGCCCGCTACCGCGAGTCGCACCCGGATGTGACCTTCGACCTGACCATGGCCAACCGGGTGCCCGACCTGCTCGACGAGGGCTACGACGTGTCCATCGTGCTGGCCACCGAGCTGCCGGACTCGGGCTTCGTGTCGCAGCGCCTGGGCATCACCTACAGCATTGTCTGCGCCTCGCCTGAGTACGTGGCCAAGCACGGTTTTGCGCACAAGCCGGTCGACCTGCTCAAGCACGCCTGCCTGCGCATGGTCAGCCCGGTGATCCCGCTGGAAAAATGGCTGTTCGACGGCCCGGAAGGCCAGGAACTGGTGAACATCACCAGCTCGCCGTTCCAGGTCAACTCGGCGGATGCGATGAAAACCGCAATCCGCAGTGGCATGGGCATGGGCGTGCTGCCGATCTACTCGGTGATCGATGGCTTGCGCGACGGCAGCCTGGTGCGAGTGATGCCGGAGTACCGGCTGCAGGAGCTGAACCTGTATGCCATCTACCCTTCGCGCCAGTACCTGGATGCCAAGATCAAGACCTGGGTCGAGTACCTGCGCAACTCGTTGCCAGAGATTCTGGCGGCCCATGAAGCCGACCTGAAAACCCATGAACTGCTGATCGCCAACTGAAAAAGCTGCTGCACGGCGGCGGTGGACAATGGTAGGTTGCTAACCAATCAACCCCATCCACCGCCCTGAGAAGTTGCCCGATGAAAAAAACCGTCCTGGCCTTCAGCCGCATCACCCCGGCCATGGCCGAGCGCCTGCAGCAAGACTTCAACGTGATCGTGCCGAACCCCAAGCTCGGCGACATCAGCGCCCAGTTCAATGAGGCCCTGCCCGAGGCCCACGGCCTGATCGGTGCCGGCCGCAAGCTCGGCCGCGCGCAACTCGAAGGCGCGGGCAAGCTCGAAGTGGTGTCCAGCGTCTCGGTCGGCTACGACAACTACGACGTCGACTATTTCAACGAGCGTGGTATCGCCCTTACCAACACCCCCGACGTGCTCACCGAAAGCACCGCGGACCTTGGCTTCTCGCTGATCATGGGCTGCGCCCGCCGCACCGCCGAGCTCGACGCCTGGACCAAGGCTGGCAACTGGCAGGCCACGGTCGCACCGATGCACTTCGGTAGCGATGTGCATGGCAAGACACTGGGCATCGTCGGCCTGGGCAACATCGGCGCGGCTATCGCCCGGCGTGGCCGCTTCGGCTTCAACATGTCGATCCTGTATGCCGGCAACAGCCGCAAGGGTGCGCTGGAGCAGGAACTGGGCGCCCAATACCGCAGCCTCGACCAGTTGCTGGCCGAGTCCGACTTCGTCTGCCTGGTGGTGCCGCTGTCCGATGCCACGCGCAAGCTGATCGGCGCCCGTGAATTGAAGCTGATGAAACCGAGCGCGTTCCTGATCAACATCGCCCGGGGCCCGGTGGTCGACGAAACGGCGCTGATCGAAGCGTTGCAGAACGGCAGCATTCGTGGCGCCGGCCTTGATGTGTACGAGAAAGAGCCGCTGAGCGAATCGCCGCTGTTCAAGCTGCCCAACGCGCTGACCTTGCCGCACATCGGCTCGGCAACGGCCGAAACCCGTGAGGCCATGGCCAACCGGGCGATGGAAAACCTGCGTGCGGCGTTGCTCGGTGAGCGGCCGCGGGACCTGGTGAATCCGCAGGTGTGGAAGGGCTGACAATGCGCTAGCGCCTGTAACGGCCTGTTCACGGCTGAAGCCGCTCCTGCAGGGACCGCGCAATAGCTGTGGGGCGGCCGGTACAGGCAACACATTTCATCTGGGCTGCCGCCGCCTGCCCAGTACCTTGCGCACCACATAGCGCGGCCGATGCTTGGTTTCCTGGTAGACCCGCCCGACATACTCCCCCAGTATGCCGATGCCGATCAGCTGCACCCCGCCAAGAAACAAGATCGCCGTCATCATCGAGGGATAGCCCGGCACATCATTGCCGTGCAGCATCTTGTCGACCAGCATGTACACGGCAAAGGCAAAGGCGAACAGCGACACCCCTGCGCCCACGTAGCTCCACAGCCGCAACGGCACGGTGCTGAACGAGGTGATGCCGTCCAGTGCCAGGTTCCACAAACGCCAGAAACTGAACTTGCTGTTGCCCGCCGCACGTTCCGGCCGGTCGTATTCGACGATCGCGGTGCGAAAGCCCACCCACGACAGCACGCCCTTCATGAACAGCTGCTGCTCGGGCAACTGCCGGATCGCGGTCACCACCTTGCGGTCGAGCAGGCGGAAATCGCCCACGTTTTCTTCGATAGGGGTCGAGGCGATGCGATTGTGAAGGCGGTAGTAGAAGCGCGCGCTCCAGCGCTTGAGCGGCGTGTCGGCGGCCCGGCTGCGGCGCTTGGCCAGCACCACGTCGGCGCCCTCCTGCCAAAGCGTGAGCATCTGCGCAATGACGTCGATAGGGTCTTGCAGATCGACATCGATCGGCACCATGGCATCGCCTTCGGCATATTCAAGGCCAGCGAACAACGCCGACTCCTTGCCGAAATTGCGCGAAAAATTGATCACTGTGACCCACTCGTCCCGCGCTGCCAGCTCCGCGCAGATGTCTTCGCTGGCATCGCTGCTGCCGTCGTTGACGAACAGGATCTCCACCGTCACGCCCTGTAGCGTCGGCTCATTGCGCACCGCATGATAGAAGCGTTGCAGAGTGTCCTGCTCGTTGTACACCGGCACGATCAGAGTAATGTTCATGGCGCCCTCGTTCTGAAAACCACCCCGCGTGTAAAGCAATACCCCACTACCAGGCTGGCTGCCGAAAATGTCAGCAATATCACGCCAGGCCACAGGTCTGCCCAATCCGCAACGGCCCCCAGCACAAGGCTGAAGCTGCCCATTCCAAAGAGAAAAATGATGTACCCCCGCCCTGTCGGCCTGACTGCAAAGGTGTAGCGAGCATTGACCAGGTATGACAGGCTCGATGCCACTACGAAGGCTGAGAAGTTGCTCTGCGCCTGGCTCAGCCCAAGTGCAAGGTGCAGCGACAGGAACACCCCCCAGTGCACCAGCGTGTTGCCGATGCCGACCAGCCCGTAGCGAGCGAATCGACGCATGTTCAATGCCCTCCGGCAGGCGCAGGTGGCACCTTGAACAACACATAGGCAGCGTCGCCCAGCAAATGGATGTCATACAGTTGTCTGACCAACTGCGGTGACGGGCTGGCAGCCAATACCTGTTCGCGACTGAGCGGTGGCGGCTGGTAAAAGGTATGAAGCTGGTCGATACCGACCAGCGGCAGCATCTCCGGCAACATCACGAAATTGTTAGGGTTGATCCGCTCCAGCACCGGCAAGTTGCGCAGCGTCCCTTTGGCCGCTGGCAACCAAAGCCTGGCTTGCCAGTAATCGAGCAGGTAGTACTGCCTGGCAGGCAACGATGACAGGTCATGCGCCACCGACTGACTCACAGACTGAAGCAAGGTTTTTTGCCACAGCAGAACTCGGCCATAGGCAAACGATACAGACAGCATGGCCACCGCCGTCAGCACCAGCACTCCCAAACGCAAGCGCGGTAGAGCAGACAATGCATCGTGTACTAAGTACAGCAACAGGGCCAGGACAGCACCGAGGCCCATCAACGCGCGCGGGTCAGGGGAAAAATCCCTTAGCACCAGCATCACGCCAGGTACACACAGCACCAGCAGCGCCATCGGCAGCAGCAGGAACGCCACCAGCCCCAAGCGTTCACCCGCGCCGTAGGGCTGCAACCAGACGATTCGGATTTGCCTGCCCAGCCCTCCGAGCGCCAGTATGCCCAGGCCAATGGCCCCCCAGAATATCCAGGGCGTGATCAGCAAGTTGACCACCTCTGCCGTGGCCGCAAGGTGTCGCAAGATGGCCGCCGGCCAGTGGTCATCGACCGCGAGCAACTCCGCGCGCCCACGGAGCACCATCCAGTTGCAGGTGAAGTAATAGAAACCACACCCCACCAGCAGCTGGCCCAAGCGCAAGGCGGCGTATCGGCAAATCCTCGCCAGCCGATGGCCATCCATGACCTGACGCATCACCTCGATGCAGCACAAGCCTGCAAAAACGTTCACGGTCGGCTGATAAAGTGCAGCCCCCAGCGCCACAAGAAGGCTGCCGAGCAGAAACCGAGCCGGCCACGCGCGGCCCAGAATGATCGCCCAGACACTGAGAACCAGCGCCAGCGCCATGGACGCGCTATCGTACTGGTAGGACAAGTTCTGCAGGAACATGGGCTGCATCCACAAGGGCAGCACCACCAGTACCGCACTGGCCGTTGGTAACCCGAACCAGTGCCGGGCAAGGCACGCCAGCGCATGTGCGGCGACGAGGGTCGCCACGATCAGCGGCAACGGGTAGACGTTCACCGCATCAGCCCCGAAGCTGAACAGCATATGCATTGTCACTGCCAGCGGGCGACCGACCGCCTCCCAGTCATTACGCGCCAGTTGCTGGCGCGCGTAGTCGTCAAGTGCCGGCAAGTCCGCCATCAGCAGCGGCACAATCTGCAACAGCAAAGCGGCTGAGCACAGTAACCAGCGTTGTGTGCCCGTCAGCGGCGTGTTCCATGACATCGTCGGTTCCCCCCAGGGATACACGGCGAAGTCTAGTCAGACTGCCCGAATGCACATCTGACATTTTTGCCAGTTGCAAAACTGCGCTAACGCGCCAAGGCCACACCCTGTGGACGTGCAGGCTTGCGAAACACCAGCACGTTCCCCACCATCACCGCCACCAGCCCCAGCAGCGCCGGTGTCGTCCACTGATAGCCTTCGGCAAAGGCCGACACGTTCAGCGCCACCAGCGGAAACAGCACGGTGCAGTATGCCGCCCGCTCCGGCCCCATGCGCCCGACCAGGGTCAGGTAGGCGGTGAAGCCGATCACCGAGCCAGGGATGACCAGGTACAGCAACGAGCCGATGTAGCGGGCGTTCCATTCCATGGCGAACGGGATACCGCTGAGCAGGCAGTACACCGCCAGCATCGACGCACCATAGACCATGCCCCAGGCATTGGTGGTCATGGGCTTGAGCCCGGCCTTCTGCTGCATGCTCGAGAGCATGTTGCCGGCCGAGAAGCACAGTGTGCCGAGCAGAGCCAGGCCCAGCCCATAGAGGGTTTCACGGCTGGCCGAGTGATGCGAAAGCTCGGGCCAGAACAGCAGGCCCAGGCCGAGCAAGCCAAGCGCACCACCACCGAGGACATTGCTGGCGATCTTCTGGCCGAAGAAGACCCGGGCGTTGAGGGCATTCCACAAGGTGGCGGTCGAGAACACCACGGCGATCAGGCCACTGGCAACCCACTGACTGGCGGTGAGGAAGCACATGAAGTTGACGCAGAACAGGCACAGTCCCTGGGCCAGGCAGATCAGGTGACCACGCCGCCCCATCGGCTGCAGGCGGCGGGTGAGCAGAAGCATGGCGAACAGGATCAACCCGGCCAGGGCGAAGCGGTAGACGATCGACACCGGGATGGCGACCACGCCCAATTGCAGTTTCAGGGCGATCCAGGTGGTGCCCCAGATCAGGACGGTGAGCAGGTAAAGGGACAGGTTCATGGCGGCGGTTCCTTGGGCCTTTCGATTTCGGTATCTGGCTTTTTGCGGGCAAGCCCGCTCCCACAGGGATCAGCAGTGTTCTGCCGATCGGTGTTTACCCGCTTGCACAAACTTGCGCTTTTGTCCCGCGGGTAGCTGTACGCCAGCCCAAGTGGCAGTAGGATGGCTGGCAAGAGGATTGCGCCATGACCCCACTCACCCAGTTGCAAGTGTTCAACGCCATGCATGCCTCGCCAAACGCCCGGCTGGAGCTGAGCGCGCAGCTGGGCGACGGGCTGGCGGCGGCGTTGTGGAGCAACCGCGACGACGCCCGCGACTATCAGGCACCAAGCCACCACACGCTGTCGTGCTACATCGCCGACGGCACCGGCACCTTCCGCCGCCAGCGCCCGGCCGACAAGGGCGCGCCGGGCAAGTTGTGCATCATGCCGGCAGGGCACGAGTCGAACTGGGTGGTGAACGGGGCAATCCGCCTGGCGCACCTGTATGTCAGCGAGGCGCAGTTCGCCCTGGGTTGCGTGCGCCTGCTCGACCGGGAACCACGTGAACTGCAGTTGCAGGAAGCGACCTTTCTGGACGATCCGCAGCAGGCCACACGCTTTCGCCAGCTGATCCGCCTGAACTGGGACGAGCCCGGTGAGCGCCTGCTGGCCAGCAGCCTGGCGCATGAGATTGTCGACCATGCACTGCTTGGCCAGGTCGGGGTACGCAATGGCCTGCGCCTGAAAGGCGGGCTGGCGCCGAACCTGCGCCGGCAGCTGGTCGACTACATGGAAGCGCACCTGGACCAGCCCATCACCCTGGGCGAACTGGCATTGCGCTGCAATTTGTCCGAATACCACTTTGCGCGCATGTTCCGCGCCAGTTTCGGATTGCCGCCACATCAATACCTGCTGGCGCGACGGCTGCATCGGGCCTGCCAGCTGTTGCGCCTGGGCGAGCTGCCCTTGGGCCAGGTGGCACTGTCGTGCGGGTTTGCCAGTGCCAGCCACTTCAGCAACCGCTTCCGCCAGGCGATGGGCGCAACACCTGGAGAGTACCGTTCGGCCATTCGTGGCTGAAGCCGCTGTCTTGCTCAATTTCTTAAAACTGGCGCGATCCTTGTGGGAGCCGCGCTTGCCGGCGATGGGCCGCGAAGCGGCCCCGGCAATTAAGGCTCAGAACTCGAAGGTGCTGGACAGGCTCACCTGCCGCGCATCACCAATGGCGACGAAATACTGGTTCACCGCCGAGCTGTAGTAGACCTTGTCGAACAGGTTCTTGACGTTCAACTGCAGGCGCACGTTGTGCTCGTCCAGCTTGGTCTCATAGGTGGCGAACGCATCGGCCACGGTGTAGCTCGGCAGGTCGAAGGTATTGGTCGAGTTCCCCGGCCGTTCCCCCACATAGCGCGCCCCGGCGCCGAAGCGCAGGCGATCGCCACCGAACAGGCTGCCAAAGTCATACACCGCCGACAGCGAACCGGTATGCCGGGCCACGTTCTGCAGGCGGTTGCCTTGCAGGTCGGGATCCTTGGTCACCTTGGCATCGGTAAAGGCATAACTGCCGATCAGGCTCCAACGCTCACTAAGCTGCCCGGTCAGGTCGAGTTCGACACCGCGCGAGCTGACTTCACCTGCGTTGCTGTAGACCGTCTCACCGGTGCCACTGTCAAAGTTGGCGACCAGCACGTTGCGCTTGGTGATGTCGAACAGCGCCAGGGTACCGGTGAGGCTGCCTGGCATGTCCAGCTTGGCGCCCAGTTCCCACGACTTGCCCTCTTCCGGCGCCACCGACGAATCCAGCACCACGCCCCCGGTCAGCGGGGCAATGCTGGAATTGGGCTTGAACGACTCGCTGTAGCTGCCATAGAACGACAACTGGTCATCGACCTTGTAGACGATGCCCGCATGGGGCACCCAAGCCTGGCCACTGGCGTCGGTGTTGGCCTTGAACGGGCGGCCGCGGCCGGCGTACTGGTCGTATTGCTGATAACGCGCGCCTGCCACCAGGATCCAGTGCTCGTCCAGGTGCAACGCGTCCTGCACGAACAAGGCATCGGTGCGCAGCTTGTCGGTCTGGTCGCTGTCGCTGGCACGCACTGCAGTGCCCTCCACTTCCTGACCGTAGATCGGGTTCACGTAGCTGAAGGTGGACCGAGAGGACTGACGGATCAGGTCGCCGCGAAAGATCTTGCGGTCTTCATGGTCGATGCCGAACAGCAGGTCGTTCTGCATGCCAGCCAGTTCGACATTGCCATTGAGGCTCAGGGTAGCGAACTGGTCGCGGCTCATGGCGTTGTGCGTGCCGTCGATGCTGCGCGTCAACGTGCCCTTGGTTTCGTTCACACCGGTAACGCGAACCTGGCTGGCATCGTAGGTCTCGCGGTTGAAGCTGTAACCGAAGTGCAGCTTCCAGTCGTCGGCCAGTTGGTGATCGACTTCCAGGCGATACAGGTCGGAACGCCCTTCCATGTCGTTGAATGGCTCGTCCAGCCGCCGGGTAGCAGGAATGTCCAGAGGGTGGCCGTTGCTGCCGAACGCCGTGCCACGGTCGAACGGGTAAAGGAATTCACGGTGCTCATAGGCCAGCACCACCTGGGTGTCTTCGCCAAGCCAGGCCAGCGACGGCGCCACCAGCGACTCGCGGTGCACGCCGAAGTTGCGCCAGTAGTCCTCGTCCTCGTGATCGACGATCAGGCGGTAGGCGAAGTTGCTGTCACCCAACGCGCCGGTACTGTCGAACCCGCCACCGCTGCCGGTCTTGCCGCTGCCGTAAGTGGAGCCGCGCACGGTCAGGGCGTTGTACTGCTGCAGTTGCGGGCGCTTGCTGACCACGTTGATGACCCCGCCCGGGTCCTGGATGCCGTATAGCAGCGAGGCCGGGCCCTTGAGCACTTCGACCCGCTCGGTGCTGGCATTGAGGCTGCGGCCCTGCACCAGCGGCATGCCATCGCGCATGATCGAGCCATCGCGGTTGTCACCAAAGCCGCGCTTCATCACGGTGTCTGAGGTGCCGCCAAAGTTGTTGCCTTGGGTGATGCCGCTGACGTTGGCCAGGGCGTCGTCGAGGTTGCGCGGGGCCTGGTCGCGGATCACCTGGGCCGGCACCACGTTGATCGCCTGGGGGATGTCCTGGGACGGCCCCTGACCGCGCATGATCGAAGCGCTGGCTGGCGGCTGATAGCTGTAGCTGTCCATTTGCGAGGTCACTGTGGTGGCCTGCAGGTTGAGGGCGCCGGAAGTATCCACGGGTTCGAGCGTCAGGGTGCGCGCGTCGAGGCGGCGCCAGGCCAGCCCGGTGTTGCCCAGCAGCAGCTGCAGAGCTTGTTCGGCACTGAACGAGCCGTTGAGGGCCGGGGCCTGCACACTGGGCAGTTCGAGGGTGTAGACGACGCTCTGGCCAGTGGCACGGCTGAAGGCATTCAGGGCTTGCGCCAGCGGCTGGCTGGGCTGGGCGAATGCGTGCAGTTGAAGTTGCTCGGCAGCCATGAGGCCAGGGGCCGCGGTGATGGCCGAGCACGCTGAAAGGCCGAGCCAGAGGGGAACGCAACGTGGGGTGAACTTCATGGACGCTGACCTGTGAGAGGGCTATTACTGCGAATGAATCGCACTTCCACTCATTACACGGATGCCACCTGCTGTTACCTCATCCGCTTTCGCAATTTATTTTCTGCACCGCTTTCGGGTACAGGCGACTACCGAATGACGGTCAAGCGCCCGAGCAAGGTCTGTCGAGAAAACCCGAGCACTTTGCCCAACGAATCCAATGCCAGCAGCGGCTCATCCGCCGGGAAGCTACCGCTGACCTTGCGCTGCCCCAACTCGCCGTCGAGCAAGACGATATTCCCCGGGTAGTAACGGCCCAGGTCTGCCACCACCTGCGCCAGCGGCACCTGGTAATAATTCAGCCAGCCCTGGCGCCAGGCCAGCCGGCTTTCGCTGTCCACACTCGACAGCTCGCCGGCATGCCCGTCGGCATAGGCCAGCTGCTGGTTGGCTGTCAGTACCTGGCCTGCCTGCCCCACCGCCGGTACAACCGCTACCCGCCCGCTGCGCACAATGACCTGCGCGCCCTGCCCTTGGTCACGCACTTCGAACTGCGTACCCAGCACCCGGACTTCGCCGCCAGCAGCCTCCACCACGAATGGCTGCCCCGTGTGGGTAACCTGGAAGAACGCTGCGCCATGCAACAGGCGCACGCGGCGTTCACCTTGCTGGAAGTCGACGGCGATGGCGCTGCCAGCATCCAGGGTCACCTGCGACTGGTCTGCCAGGGTCACCTGGCGCAGCGCATCACGGCTGCTGAAGTCGGCTTGCAAGTCCAGCAACCAGTCGCTCGGGCGCCAGCCACCCGCCACACTGACAGCCAGCACCAGGCACGCGGCTGCCAACGCCATGCCGGCGCGCCGCCAATGCCCTTGGCCGGGTGGCTTGGCCATGGCCAGCAAGTAGCGTTGCAAGGCCGCATCTTCTGCCTCGGCCACGCGCGCTGCCGGTGCTTCGCTGAGCTGCCACAACAGCTGGGCCTCGGCGTAGGCTTCGCGATGCCTGGGGTCAGCCAGCAACCAGCGCTTGAACTCAGCACTGCTGGCGGCTTCCGGCTGCTCGTTGATGCGCATCAACCACTGCAAGGCAGCCTCGGACTGGGCAGCGGTGATCAGGTCTGGATGGCTCATCGGCGGGCGCTCCCAGGCCTGCGAGTGAAGATCGCGGGCTCGGCAACACTGGCCTTGCACGCTTCGAGGGCGCGCATCATATGCTTTTCCACGGCACTCTGGGAAAGCTGCATGGCTTTGGCGATTTCGCCGTACTTGCAGCCGTGGATACGATTGAGCAGAAAGATCTGCCGGGTACGCTCCGGCAGGGCACGCAGGGCGGTTTCGATGCGCTGCAGGTCATGATCGATTTCCACGGCTTGCTCTGGCGCCTGCACCAGGCCATCTTCATCCACCGGCAGTGATGCTTCGGCGACGCGCTCGCGGCTGCCTTCACTGCGTAAATGGTCGATGGCCAGGTTACCGGCACAGCGCAACAGGTAGGTGTCGAGCGCTTCGACCTTGAAGTCGGGCCGGCGCCAGAAGCGCAGGAACAGCTCCTGCACAAGGTCCGAGGCCGTGGCACGGCAGCCTACCCGGCGGCTGACCAGGGCCTCCATGCGCGCACGCTGGGCCAGGAACACCTGGACGAAACGCGCCCGTGTGCTTTCGCTATCGGGTTCAGTCAAGGCATCACCCGGCCAACACCGTCAACAGCGGGCCAAGCACCAGGCTGACAGCCGCAAGGCCCAGCAACAGCCGCGGCATGTACGGCAAACCGAACACCCACAAGGTAACGCCCGCCATCAGCAATGCAATCCACTCCACCAGGCCATGCGCCCAGCCACGCCAGTGAACGGCGAGTACCAGCGACAGCATCAGCAACAGCCAGCCGCCGATGCGCAACCCGCGCAGCTGGCCCGGGCCAGGCTTGCGCTTGAGCAGCTCGCTGAAGTGCTTTTCCATCGCCAGGCACAGCGCGGCGAAACCTGCGAAACCGATCAGGGCAACGCTCAGCATCACTGCACCTCGACCCTTTCAGACGAAACCTTGGCCGCCTTCGGCGCGCGTTTTGCGGCGGGCTTTGGCGGGCGCAGCATCTTGCTCGCAGCCCAGGCCAGGAACAGCCCGCACGCCAGGGCGGTGAGGTCGAACCCGGCCATGGCCCAGTCACCAGCAGGCACAGAGGCGTTCAGCCCTTGGCCGGTGCTCAGGGCGTTGAGCAGTGGCAACAAGGCAAAGGCCCCTGCGCCCAGCGCCAGCTGCTCACCCCAGGCCTTGCGCCCCGGGCGCAGCACGGCATGCAGCAACGACGCCAGCCAGACCAGGAAGAACGTGTTCACTTCCCAGTCAGCGCGCCCTTGCAGGGCGACGGGCAACAGCCGGTTGGCCCAGAAGAACCCGGCCACGGCCAGGATCAGGCCACTCATGCTGGCGATGTTCAGCACTTCGACCAGGCGCAGTTCGCCCGGCAGGCGTTCGCACTTGGCATGCTTGAGCTGGCGCTTGCCCAGCCACATCACCAGGCCGGTGCCAATCACCGCAGTGCCTCCAAGCCCGAAGGCAAAGTACAACCAGCGCAGCCAGGGCCCGGCGTAGTTGCCCATGTGCAGGCCAGCGAAACTGAACGAGGTCATCATCGTGGCGCTTTCCGGCGCGCCCTGTTTCAGCAGCTCGCCCGTGGCACCCTCGAAGGTCCAGTTGGCACTGCGCTTGTAGGGGACATTGTCGGCCGATGACTGGGTGAAGGTGACACGGGCATTGCGATCACCCGCGTTCTGTACCTGGATAGAGCCCATGCGCGCGCCAGGCACCTGCTCCTGGACCTTGGCATAGAGGCTCGCCAGCGGCACCAGTGGCGTGGCCACATTGGCCACCTTCGGGGCCTCGTCGCGGCCGAACAGGTCATTGAAATACCCGCTGGTATCGCCGTAGCTGGCCATGATGCCGGCCGGCATGACCATGTACATGAACAGCACCAGGCTGCTGTAGCTGATCATCAGATGGAACGGCAGCACCAGCACGCCGATGGCGTTGTGGCCGTCCAGCCACGAGCGCTGGCCCTTGCCGGGGCGGAAGGTAAAGAACTCCTTGAAGATCTTCTTGTGGGTGATGATCCCGGTGACCAGCCCCAGCAGCATGATGAATGCGCACAGGGTGGACAACCAGCGGCCCCATGGGTACGGCATCTGCAGTTCGAAATGGAAGCGGTAGAAGAACTCGCCGCCACGGCTGTCACGCGCCTGGACCGGCTGCCCGCTCTGCGCGTCCAGGTCTTTTCTGACAAAGCCCCGACGCCCGCCTTCAGGGTCGCGCCAGCCCACGTTCAAGGCAGCGTCGCGCTCGCTGGGCAGGCGAATCATCCAGCTGCCCGAATGCGCGGCGTTGCTTTCCAGATAGCGCTGGGCCAGCCCCAGGCTGGCCACCGGGTCGAGTGCATGGCGGCGCACTTCCGGCTGCGCCCAGTGGCTGACTTCTTCCTTGAAATAAGACAGGGTGCCGGTAAGGAAGATGGCGAACAGCAACCAGCCAAAGATCAGGCCGGTCCAGGTGTGCAGCCAGGCCATGGCCTGACGGAAGCCTTCCTTCATGGGTTTTTCATCCAGTAGGCGAACCCGCCGAGCAGGCCCAGTACCAGGCTTGGCAGCAACACGCCAAGCCAGGCGCGCCAGGCGCTGCGGCAGGCGAAGCACCAGATGAAGGCCAGCAGGTAGAACACGAACGAGAGCATCAGGCCGGTCAGCGTGGCGTCGACCTGGGGCAATGGCAGCAACAGGGCAAGGCAGACACTCAGCAGCGACGCCAGCAGATAGCCGCCCAGCAAGGCGGCCAGGCTGCGTGACACCACGGCCAGGCGGTAGCTGTGAGGGAGTCCGGCGGCGCTGCGCTTCATGACGTATGTCCGGGGAATGGGGCTGCAATAATAATGATTTCAATTCTCATAAGCAAAGACTGAGACACCCGCGGTCAGAGGATTGCCGAGGCGTCTTCGAGACCCTGCTGGAGCTCGACCGCTTGCTCGATGGCCTGCCAGCGCTGGTGAAACGCGTGTTCCTGCTGGCTCAGGTCGATGGCCTGGGCCAGACAGCGATTGCCCGCGAGCTGGGCATTTCGCTGGCTACGGTCAAGTGCTAGGCCAGATGCCCAACCGCGTGAGCAGTGGCGAAGTGAAACCGGAAAAAGCACGCACCTGGGAGCTCGGGACCCGCTATGACAACGGCGACCTGCAGGCCGAGATCGGCGTTTTCCTGATCAATTTCGATAACCAGTACGAGAGCAACCAGACCAACGATTCGGTGATCGCCCGTGGCGAGACCCGCCACCAAGGCGTCGAGACCAGCGTACGCTATGCACTCGATGGCCTGAGCCCGGCACAGGCCCGTTTCGACGTGCACGCCAGCTATGCCTTCGTTGACGCAACCATCCGCGAAGATGGCCCGAACAAGGGCGATCAGGTGCCGTTCTCGTCACGACACAAAGGCAACCTGGGCGTGGGTTACACCGAAGGGACCTGGCAGTTGAACCTGGATGGCAGCTTCCAGAGCAGCCAGTACGCCGACAACGCCAACACCCACGCTGAAAGCGCCGATGGCAGCACTGGGCGCATACCGGGTTACATGCTGGTCAGCACCCGCGCCGGCTACGACTTCGGCCCGCCGCTGTCCAACCTGAAGCTGGCCGTGGGGGTAAAGAACCTCTTCAACCGCGAGTTCTACACGCGCTCGTTCGACGACAACAACAAGGGCAAGTACGTGGGTGAGCCGCGGACCTTGTATGTGCAGACCTCGGTGGCATTCTGAGGCAACACCCTGGAGGTGTGGGAGCCGCGCTTGCCGGCGATGGGCTGCAAAGCAGCCCCCGCTGGCGAATTTGCAACAGGAAATTTATTTTCGGAAAGGGGTTGTAATCGCTTCGCCGTTGCCTGACCTTAGAGTCAAGAGGCGCAGAAATATCAGGGCCCTCAAGGGCCTAGGCACGCCTCCATGCGAGCAAGCTGAATAAGGATTGGAATCATGCAAATCCAGGTCAACAGCAGCAACCATATCGAAGGCAACATCCGTCTTAACGAGTGGGTCCGCAGTACGCTGGAAGCCACCCTCGAACGCTTTGATGACGACCTTACCCGCATCGAGGTGCATCTGCGCGACGAGAACGGCGCCAAGCCCGGCCCGCATGACAAACGCTGCCAGTTGGAGGCTCGCCCGAAAGGCCATCAGCCGATTTCCGTGACCCACACCGCCACCTCGCTGGACCAGGCAGTCGATGGTGCCGCCAGCAAGCTGAACAATGCGCTGGAGCACTTCTACGGCAAGCTGCGCAGCAAGCGCGGCGCACTGGAACTGAGCGATCCTGAAGCCTGATCCGCACTCTGAACAACAACGCCCGGCCTGTGCCGGGCGTTTTCGTTTGCGCCGATCAATGGGCCTGAACCAACCTGAGGGTCAGCCGGTCAACTTCTGCAGCCATTCATTGCAGACCCCAACCATGAACAATCCATTCGAACAGATCAGCGCCGCTTTCGCTCCCGAGTACCGGGTCAACCTGAGTATCGAACGACTGGACGGCAGCATCATGCTGACCCTTTCAGACGACGCCGGCGTGGTTGCCAAACGCCTGATCAGCCAGGCCCAGCGCAACGACCCGGTGCGACTGCAGCGGGTCATCGACAGCATCCGCCTGGGCCTGGCCATCGAGCTGGGGCAGAACCCATTGCAGGTTCTGGCCGCCCTGACGGGTGATGCGCGTCAGGATGCCCGTTGGTTCAAGGCCGCTGGCGTGGCCAATTGACGGTCACACAAGTTGCAACAGCTTGCCGATCTGCTTCTCTAGGTCCTGCAGGCGCCAGGTGCCGACTCGGTGTGCGCTGTCAAAAGTGCCCGGCTGGTGAAACAGGCCGAACAGGCCCGGATCATAGGTCGGCTCTTCGCCCCGCTTGAGCCAGTGCAATGACTCTTCGACCAGGGTGCGGCTTTTGACCACGTCCAGGTTGATGACATCCCCCACTTCGGTGACATGCACCTCATCGGGGTCAAGCCCGGATGCTTGCTTCAGGTGAGCATGGACAGCTTCTATGTTCAGCTTCATGTGAATCCCCCGCTTGGCGCCTCTGGTTCGCGACCCCGTGTCACGACTTCCCTGCCGACGCCTGCGATGATTCAACCGCGCCAGAGCCAGGCAATGGCAACAGATATCTAGCCCCTACTTGCCCTCCTCCATTTCCTTCAATTCCTTGCCGTTGGCGTCCAGCGCCTTGGTCGAGGGGTAACGGTACGAGGCGTAGCGCACCACCAGAATCGAGAACGCCAGCAGCAGGATGCCCCCACACACGTACAGCAACCCTTCGTCCGGCGCCTTGTGGTGCGAAACATCGCCGATCAGCAGGCGCGTCAGCGCGGTGATCGCTACATACAACAGGAAGCGGATCGGCATGTGGTTGGTCTTGAAGTAGATACCGACCATCGCCCCGAGCTCCAGGTAGATGAACAGCAGCAGGATGTCATCGACGCTGACCCCGCCCTTGCCGAGCATGTCCAGGAAGGTGACCACCGCCGCATAGGCGGTAATTGCGCCAATGCCGAACAGCGCCAGGTAGTGGAACGCTTCCACACACAGGTTGCCCAGCGAGTCGGCCGAGCCGTGCAGGCCCTTGCGCAGTTTTTCTGCCCATTTGATGTCCACGATGTGCGATTCCCCGATACGACATGAAGGATGATGCGTCACCCCTGTGACGCTTGTGCCATGCAGTTAAAGGGCCAGGCCCTAGCCTTGGAAGGCGACCGATTGCCGCAAGGCACGGGCGGCACGCAATTTCAGTACGGCTACAATTTCTGGTTGCGAAATGACCGCCTTGCCATTACTGTACATCGATACAGTATTCGGTGACGGCATTCTGCCTGACTGCCTGGATAGCAACTGAACCGCAAAGCAGAAGGCGCACGACCGCAGCCCTGCTACCACTGACCGAGAGGCCTCGTATGGCTGTTGAGATTCTTTACCGCAGCACGCGCGATTTGGAGACCACGTTCTTGGACCGCAAACTCGCAGACGCCCATGACCAGATGCTGGAACTGGCCGAGGTGCTTACTCAGGTTCTGGTGAAACATGTACCTGGGCTGGACGAAAACATTGCCGAAGAGGCAAGCATCTTCATGGCCAAGAACAGGGCGGTGTTTGCCGCGGCGTTCAAGAACAATGCGGCGGCCTTGGCTGAACTGGATTCGGCTGAAAGCGGCGGCGAGTAAGCAGCACTTCGAAAGCGTAACGAACCCTTGGTCCGTGGCGAAGGGGCCCACGCCGGTCACCTTCGTCCACCACTGAAGCCTCCCGTTCAGCACAGGCTGAATGCCTAGCAGGTGCCGGGTTGCACCGGGATCAATTCCTGCAAGATCACCAGTTTCCTCTGCAGTTGCTCGATCTGCGCCTGCTCTGCGCGCAGCGCCGAGCGCAACTCGCGGTTCTCTGCCTCCCAGATCTGCGCCCAACGTGCGTTCTTCTGGCAGGCAAGCCCCATCTTCCACAGCTCGTGCAGCCTCAAGCTCTGATACAGCAGCACCAGCAGAATGATGCCCATCACTACAACTGCGCCTGTCGCAATCACTTCCCACATACCCATTTCCTTTTCCTTGAGTGAGCCAATGTGCCCTGAAGACGAGGAAAATATATGTAGCGTTTAACGACAGATCTAGAATGTAGACTTATACAGGTAAACTACTCATGCACATTGGAAAGCTTGAATGAAGCGGTTCTCAGCCGGGGACACGCACCTTAACTAGCTTTTTGATATCACCTTTAAATGGCATCGCCCCAACAGCAAAGGTGCTTAATGGCTAAATGCCTTGCACGGACGGAAAAACTCGAAAAGTCAAGATCATGACAAGACCCTGAGATAGACATGACCTTAAACTTTACACATAATCAAAAATCAATATTCCACTCAGGCATTCTGTCTCAGGAGAGGTCATGAAACGCAAGCAAACTGTCGAGCAGGTACGCTGGGACCTGGCACTGCGCTACAAGCTGATCGAGACCGTCGCTTGGTGGGAAGGCCGCCTGACCACCGGCCATCTGATGCAGAGTTTCGGCATCAGCCGGCAGCAGGCTTCCAAGGACATCAATACCTACATCACCGAGCACGCGCCGAAAAACCTGGCGTATGACAAACAGCTCAAGGGTTATGTACCCAGCAAGCAGTTCAAGCCCAAGTTCATCGAAGACAGTGCAAGCGCTTACCTTCACCTGCTGTATCAGAACGGTGAACGCGCCCCGCACATTGACGGCCTGGCCCTGGCTTACGCTCACACCAAGGTACTGGAAGTGCCGGATCGGCCTATTCGGCCGGAGGTGCTGCGGCCCCTGCTCAAGGCCTGTCGTGAAGGCCTGCGCCTGGAAACCGAGTACGTTTCACTCAACACGCCCAACGTGGAAGTGCGCCTCATAGCGCCGCACACACTGGTCTACACCGGCATGCGCTGGCATGTGCGAGCGTACTGCGAAAAGAACGGCCAGTACCGCGACTTCGTGCTCAGCCGTTTGCGAGGGCAGCCGGACCTGCTGGATGAGTCGCCGAACACCCAAGAACAGGACGAAGACTGGAATGCCGAGATTCCGGTGATCTTCGAGCCTGACGGGCGTTTGAACGAAGCACAGAAGGCGATCATCGAAGCCGACTTCGGCATGACCCAGGGTCAGCTGGTAGTACCGAGCCGCAGGGCTCTGGTGAAGTATGTACTGCAGCGTTATCAGATCGACCCGCGCAACGTGGCGACAAGCCCTGAAGCGCAACAGATCGTGGTAGCCAACCTCAAGGACCTGAGGCCGTGGCTGATGCATGATTGAAGCAATCAGCGCCCGGCCTCAACCGTAAAGCAAGCGTTCGGCCAGCATCTGCGCCACCCTGGCCGGCGAGCGCTTCTCCGCCTGGGCATGGCCGAACACCTCGGTCAGCCGCGTCGGTATCCGCGCCAGGTGCGCGGTGATGGTGCCCAGGTCGCCGCCCCGATGCTTGAGCGCCACGTAGATCAGGCCACCGGCATTGATCACATAGTCGGGGGCATACAGGATGCCGCGTGTCTCCAGCTGGTCGGCCACCTGCAGCGTGGTCAGCTGATTGTTCGCCGCCCCTGCCACCGCCGCGCATCGCAGCTGCATCACCGTCTGGCCATTGAGCACCGGCCCTACGCCACAGGGCGCGAAGATGTCACAGGGGGTGCTGATCAGGGCGTCATTGGTCACCGGGTGAGCGCCGAACTGTTCCACCGCAAGGCGTACCCGCCCTGGGTCCAGATCGCTGACCAGCAACTCCGCGCCCGCCGCATGCAGCTGCTCGGCCAGGGCATAGCCGACATTGCCGAGCCCCTGCACGGCCACGCGCAGGCCTTCGAGGTTACTGCTGCCCAGCCGAGCCTGCGAGGTGGCGCGGATGCCAGCGAATACGCCCATGGCGGCGTGTGGCGATGGGTCGCCAGACGCCGTGGTACTGGTGACATGCGGTGTGCTCTGGGCGATGCAGTCCATGTCCAGGGTCGAGGTGCCGCTGTCTACCGCAATGATGAAGCGCCCTTGCAGGGTATCGATGAAGCGGCCGAACGCCTCAAACAATGCCGCACGGTTTTCCACGTGGGGGTTGCGCATGATGACCGCCTTACCGCCCCCCAACGACAACCCCGCCAGCGCCGCCTTGTAGCTCATGCCCTGGGCCAGGCGAATGGCGTCGGTCATGGCGCTCTCGTCATCGGCATAGGGCAGATAGCGACAACCGCCCACCGCAGGGCCCAGTTTCTCACTGTGAATCGCCACCACGGCCTTGAGGCCGGTGGGCGGGTCAATGAACAGGTGCAGCGACTGGGTACGGGTGCTTTGCATCAGCGCGAACATCGACGGGCTCCCCAACGAGGTGCTCCTACCAGTATAGGCACGCGCCAGAGACCGGCACGGCGGGCGGACCACTGGACGAATCGACGCGCCCCAGCTAATACTCAAGCGTGTGTGGAGAACCCCCATGAAGCCACGTCAAGCCTGCCTGGCCTGCCTGGAACGCGAGCCAGTCGCCCTGCTGGAAGCTGCGCTATGGATCGCCGCCGAGCATGATCGACTGGTCGAGCCCGCGGCCTGCCTTGGCGCACTGCACAACCTGCAAGGGCAGATCAGTGCCAGCCTGCCGATGCTGCCGTTGTCCGAACTGGCCCAGCCGTTGCTGCGCCAGCTCAATGCACTCGGTTTCCAACAGGACGCATACCACCCGCTTCGCCCGCAAGCGGCACTGCTGGACAAGGTACTGCAGCGCCGACGTGGCCAGCCTCTGGCACTGGCAATCATTACCCTGGAACTGGCCTCGCGCTTGTCCATACCACTGGAAGGCGTGGCATTCCCTGGGCACTTCCTGCTGCGCGTGCCGGGTGCCGACCACCTGCTCGACCCCTGTGGCGGCCGGCGCCTGTACCCCAATGATTGCCGCGAGCTGCTGGCACGCCAGTTCGGCCCGCATCTGCCGCTGACCGCCGAACATCTGCGCAGCGCCAGCGCCATGCAGATGCTGCAGCGCCTTTCGCGCAACCTGCGCCAGTTGCACATCAGCAACGACAACCACCTGGCCGCGCTGATCGACGCCGAACGGGTCATGCAACTGGGCCCGGTGCAGGTCAGCGACTACATGACCCGCGCGACGCTGTACCAACACCTGGACTGCCCCCAGGCCGAACGTTTCGACCTGGAGCATGCCTTGCTGTTGACCGACGACCCGGTCCAGCGCCTGAAGCTGTCCGAACGCATCGGCAAGCTACCGACGGTCAACCGTTCGATTCACTGAGCCGGCGTGTCCACCTGGCAGGACGGATGCGCCTTGGCGAACGCCGGATGCTGTTTGGCCAGCTCAGCCACCCGGGCTATTCGCGGATAACCGCCAAGGTCGATGTTGAAGCGCTCGGCCGCATACAGCTGCGGAATCAGGTAGACATCCGCCAGCCCCGGCTCATCGCCAAAGCAATACCCGTGATCGCCAATCAACTGCTCCACGGCGGCCAGCCCTTGACCGATCCAGTGCGCGATCCACTGATTGACCTGCGCCTCGTCATGGCCCAGCTGGCGCAGCTGGTTGAGCACGCTGACATTGTGCAGCGGGTGCACATCGCAACCGATGATCGCTGCCACGCCACGCACCTTGGCGCGCATGGCCGCCCCCGCCGGCAACAGTGCCGGCTGTGGATGAACCTCTTCCAGGTACTCGATGATCGCCGGCGACTGCACCAGCAGTTCACCGTCATCGGTGCGCAATGCCGGCACCCGCCCTTGCGGATTCACCGCGACATAGGCGCTACCGCGCTGGTCGCCCTTGAGCAGGTTGACCGGCACGGCCTGGTACCCCAGGCCTTTCAGCGCCAGGGCGATGCGCACCCGGTAGGAGGACGTGGAACGGTAATAGGTATACAGCTCCATGGCCGCTTCCCTCAGTTGGCTGCGATGATCTTGCCGCGGCATTCGCCGAAGCCGATGCTGGCCACGCCATCACGCTGGCAACGGGCGCGCAGGATGATCTCGTCACCGTCCTCCAGGAACTTGCGCACCTCACCACTGGCCAGTTCCACCGGTTGTTTGCCACCCACGGTGATTTCCAGCAGGCTGCCATACGAGTCTGCCGTGGCACCGGACAGAGTGCCGGAACCAAACAGGTCGCCGGGCTGCAACTGGCAGCCGTTGACGGTGTGGTGAGCGATCAGCTGGGCCACGGTCCAGTACATGTTCAAGGTATTGCTCAATGCCAGACGATGAGCCGGCAGGCCCTGCTCGCGCATGCGCTCGGTGAGCAGCAGTACTTCCAGTTCGATGTCGAAAGCGCCATTTGCCTGATCACGCGGATCGAGCAGATAAGGCAGCGGCTGCGGGTCGCCATCCGGCCGGGCCGGTTGGGCGCAGCGGAAGGGCTCCAGCGCTTCGGCGGTGACTACCCAGGGCGAAATGGAAGTGACGAAGCTCTTCGACAGGAACGGGCCCAGTGGCTGGTATTCCCAGGCCTGGATATCCCGTGCCGACCAGTCGTTGAGCAAGCACAGGCCGGCCAGATGCTGGTCGGCCTCGGCAATCGGGATAGCCTGCCCCATGTCGTTGCCCTGGCCGATCCAGATGCCCAGCTCCAGCTCGTAGTCCAGGCGTGCGCAGGGGCCGAAGCTCGGCTCGGTGTGGCCGGCCGGCAGGGTCTGGCCTTTCGGGCGACGGACTTCGGTACCGGAAGGGCGCAAGGTCGAAGCGCGGCCGTGGTAGCCGATCGGCACGTACTTGTAGTTGGGCAGCAGCGGGTTGTCGGGGCGGAACAGCTTGCCGACGTTGGTGGCGTGCTGAATGCCGACATAGAAGTCGGTGTAGTCACCGACCTTGGCCGGCAGGTGCAGCTGGCACTCGCTGGCCGGATACAGCGCAGCCTTGAGTGCGGCCTGATGTTCGCTGTGTTCGCCCAACAGCACCAGCAGACGCTCACGCAGCGCCACCCGGGCAGCACGGCCCAGTGCGAAGAAGGCGTTCAGCGCACCGCCACCGGTGGCCTCCACCGCAGCCTTGGCCTGGCCAGCGAAAAGGCCGGCGGCCAGCACGGCTTCCAGGTCAAGGATGGCATCGCCAATGGCGACACCACAGCGCTGCGCTTCACCCGGGCGGCTGAAGATGCCCAGCGGCAGGTTCTGCAGTGGGAAGTCGCGGTGCCCGTTGGCGTGCTCGACCCAGCTACAGGCAATGGCGGTCTGGTTCATGGGTTATCTCCGGTTCGGGTTGAAGGTGCTCGGCAAGGTGGCCCAGCAACTGTCGTAGTCGGCCTGCAATTGCGGGCTGTCGAGTGCCTGCAGGCTCGGGCGCAGCACCTGGCTGGTCTCGAACATGAAAGCCATGGTGTTGTCGATCTTGTGCGGTGCCAGCTCGGCGGCGATGGCCTTCTCGCAGGTTTCTGCATCCGGACCGTGGGCGCTCATAACGCCGTGCAGCGAGGCACCGCCCGGCAGGAAGCCTTCGGCCTTGGCATCGTAGGCCCCGCTGATCAGGCCCATGAACTCGTTCATAAGGTTGCGGTGGAACCAAGGTGGACGGAAGGTGTTTTCGGCCACCATCCAGCGCGGCGGGAAGATCACGAAATCCATGTTGGCCATGCCGTGTACGCTGGTCGGCGACGTCAGCACGGTGAAGATCGACGGATCCGGGTGGTCGAAGCTGACCGTGCCGATCGTGTTGAAGCGACGCAGGTCGTACTTGTAGGGCACGTTGCTGCCGTGCCAGGCGACCACGTCCAGCGGTGAGTGCTGCAGCTCGCAGGCCCAGTGTTCACCGAGGAACTTCTGCACCAGCTGCACCGGGCCCTCGACGTCTTCGTAGCGTGCCACCGGGGTGAGGAAGTCACGCGGGTTGGCCAGGCCATTGCTGCCGATCGGCCCCAGGTCAGGCAGGCGCAGCGGCGCGCCGTGGTTTTCGGCGATATAGCCGCGGGCCTGGCCATCGAGCAGCTCGACGCGGAACTTCATGCCACGCGGGATCACGGCGATTTCCAGTGGCTCGACGTCCATCACGCCCAGTTCGCTGGCGATGCGCAGGCGGCCCTGCTCCGGCACCAGCAGCAGCTCACCGTCCGCATTGAAGAACACCCGCTCCATGGACCGGTTGGCGCGGTAGATGTAGATGCTTGTCCCGGCTGGCTTTTCAGCGGCCGAGTTGGCCACCATCGGCAGCCAACCTTCGATGAAATCGGTTGGCTCAGCGGGGATCGGCTGTGGGTTCCAGCGCAAGCGGTTGGGTGTGCTTGCGCCCAGCGGGCCGCTCAATGGTTGACGCTGCAGGCGCTCGAAGCGCGGGTGCAGGGCCGAAGGTCGGATGCGGTACAGCCAGGTACGGCGCAGCTCGCTGCGGGCCATGGTGAACGCCGTTCCCGACAGCAGTTCGGCATACAGGCCATAGGGGGCTTTCTGTGGAGAGTTCTGCCCGACCGGCAGGGCGCCAGGCAGGGCTTCGCTAGCGAATTCGTTGCCGAAACCGCTCAGATAATGAAGATCGGCGGACGTGTCGCGATGCATCGATGCCTCCGGATTTTGTTTTTATCGTAATTTGATTACGAATAACGTAATTTGCTCCATGCCAAGCGTCAAGCTATAAAGGCGCGACGCGAAAACTCGGAATATTCCTATCCATGTCCAAAGCCAGCTCACCCGCCGACAACGGCAAGCAGAAAGTCCGTTCGGCGGAGGTCGGCACCGACATCCTCAAGGCCCTCGCCGAACTGTCACCGTCCACCTCGCTGTCGCGCCTGGCCGAACACGTGCAGATGCCGGCGAGCAAGGTGCACCGCTATCTGCAGGCGTTGATCGCCAGCGGTTTTGCCGAACAGGATGCCGCCACCAACCACTACGGGCTGGGGCGCGAGGCGTTGCGCGTGGGGCTGGCGGCACTGGGCAGCATCGATGTGCTGAAGGTGGCGGCGCTGCCGCTGTCGCAACTTCGCGATGACCTCAACGAGAGTTGCTTCATCGCGGTATGGGGCAACCAGGGCGCCACCGTGGTGAGCATCGAGCCCGCCGTGCGAGCGGTCACGGTGGTAACCCAAATCGGCTCTGTACTGCCGCTGCTCAGCTCTTCCACCGGCCTGGTGTTTGCAGCCCATCTGCCCGAGAGAGAGACCGTGGAGTTGCGCGACCGCGAGCTGGCGGTCTTGCAGCAGAGCGCCACCGCCTACGAAGGCTTGCTGGCAAGGATCCGCGAACAAGGCCTGCACCATGTGCACGGCCTGTTGATGCCGGGCGTCGATGCGTTGTCTGCCCCCGTGTTCAACGCCATGGGGCAGATCGCGGCGGTGATGACCGTGGTCGGCCCGACCTCTATCTTCCACGCCGACGAACACGGCCCGGCAGCACAGCGCCTGCTGGCTGCGTCGCGCGAGACCAGTTGGCGCATGGGTTACTCACCAGCGCCTTGAAGTGGCCAGCCGGGACTGTTGCCCGAAACGTAAAGGTGAATGTCATAAGCGGCTATTTTTCCTACCGGATCAAGCGCTTATTCTTACCTCACTGGCCGGCATGAAGGGCTCTACCCCCCGCCTTTCAGGCCCGCGAGGTTCACCGACGTTGATTTTGAAGCTCCTTGATCTAACGTCTCGATTGGCCGCTGCGTTTGCAGCGGCCTTTTTTATTTCTGCAGGTTGGCCATCATCTGCTGCAGTGCCTGAAAGGTGTCCCGCGGGTGCACTGCCCCGGCAAAATCACCAATCTGCGCCCAGCGTTGCGCGACCTGCTCCGGGGTGAACCCTTGGTCTGGGTCGAAGCCGACACCGAGGCTACGCTCCCAGCGCACCTTGCCCACCCAGCCACCGCCCACCTCGAACAATTCGCCGCTGTCCTGGCACTGTTCGCTGCCCAGGTACACCACCAACGGGCTGATCAATTCCGGCCTGAGCCGCTCGAACACCTGCGGTGGTATCAGCCCCTCGGTCATGCGCGTGCCGCCGGTTGGCGCGATGGCGTTGACCAGCACACCGTGCTTGCGCCCCTCGATGGCCAGAGTGCGGGTCAAGCCATACAGCCCCAGCTTGGCCATGCCATAGTTGGCCTGGCCGAAGTTACCGTATATACCCGAGGTCGATGCGGTGAAGATCACCCGCCCCCAGTTCTGCTCGCGCAGGTGTGGCCAGGCAGCCCGGGTGACTTTGTAGGCACCTTCGACATGAACCTTGTAGACCTGCTCCCAATCACTGTCGTCCATCTTGTGGAAGGCTCTGTCGCGCAGGATGCCGGCGTTGTTCACCAGCACATCGACCCTGCCGAAACTGTCCAGCGCCTGCTCGACGATGCGCGCACCGTCGCCCACCGAATCGTGGTTGGCCACAGCTGTGCCACCGGCGGCGCGGATTTCCGTCACGACTTTGTCGGCAGCGCAAGCATTGGCACCCTCACCCTGGGTCGAGCCGCCAAGGTCGTTGACCACGACCTTGGCGCCACGTGCGGCGAACAGCAGTGCATGGGCACGGCCCAGGCCGCCACCCGCTCCGGTGACAATCACTACACGGTCTTGCAGGCTTACCGGCTCGCTCATGGGCATGGCTCCAGCTCAGGTTGAATGCATCGAGTGTCCGCCAGCCCTGGCAGGCGGGCAATCAAGCGCACCCCGGCTGAATGCCAGGCGATAACGGCGGGCGATGATCGCTGGGTCAGGACCAGGCGACGCTACGCGGCAGGTAGCTCAGCAGCTGTTCGCGAAATGCCAGGTAGTGGCGCAGTACCTGCACGGGCGCTTCGGTGTGAGGGTAATGGCCAATACCCTGCAACTGAACGATGTCAGGGTTTGGTACCAGCTGTTGGTAACGCTCGACCATGCGCGCACCAGAAACCGGGTCGACCACGCCGTTGATGAAACGCAGTGCCACACCTTCGCGTTGCAATGCACCTACCCAGCGCTCGCGATGCACCCTGCGCTCCGGCAGGTAGCCCACCAGCTTGTGCAGGATACGTGTGCCGGAATTGGCGGCGATCAGGCTCCAGCAGTCATCCAGTGCACTTTCGCTGGGATGGGTGCACGGGCCGTAGATCTGCGTGACGTTGCGCACCAGGTCATCGCGCCCGAAGGATCGCCCCACCAGCCAGCCGAGGCGGCTGAGCAGCAGTTTCTGGACCAGCAGCACCTGGCAGCTTTCAGGGAACAGCCCGCTGTTGAGGAACACGCAACTGGCAACCTCAGCACGCTGTTCGTGGTGCCGCGACAACAATTCCTGAGCCACGCTGCCCCCGTAGTCATGCGCCAACAGGTGTACCGGCTGCTCGACCTGCAGATGCGCCAGCAGCGCCTGCTGCAGGTCCGCTTGCTCCATCAGGCTGTAGCGGTGGTTGAGCGGCTTGGCGGAGTCGCCGAAACCGAGCATGTCGCAGGCGATCACCCGAAAGCGCTGGGCCAGTGGTGCCCACAGGTAGTGCCAGTCCCAGCTCGCGGTGGGAAATCCATGCAAAAGAAGCAGGGGCTCTCCTTGCCCTGCGGTCCAGTAGCGGATGCTCTGGCCCCGGAATGAAAAACTCTGCCCCCGGGTACGCCAGACGCGCAATGGAATCTCGGCCATAAGCATCAGATTTGTCCCGGTGCAAGGGTGTTGACGGAATAGGGCAAGGCTGCGGTCATTGCATGTCACCTCGGCACATACATGTGCTCTCTATGTCGAGGATGAGTGTAATCAGCAGCCCGCCAGGTGAAACTTGCGTTACCAGCCAGCTTGATGACCGAGCGAGTCAGAGGCACGAATGGTCACAGCAGCATCACCAGCAACGGTGCGGCAAACAGGTTGAGCAGCCCGGTGAGCACCATGACCAGGCCGGCCACCGAACCCTCTTCACGGCCCACTTCCTGGGCCCGGCTTACCCCGGCACCATGCGCGCCAACCCCGAACAGTGCGCCCCGCGCCAAGGGGGTACGCAGCGGCAGCCAGCGCAGCAGCACACCACCAAACATGGCCCCCAGCACCCCGGTGAACATCACGAACACTGCCGTAAGCTCCGGCACGCCGCCCAGGTCATGGGCCAGCGGCATTGCGAATGGCGTGGTGATCGAGCGCGGCACCAGCGACAGGCTGATGGCATCGTCCAGCGCCAGCAGGTGCGCCAGGCTCCAGGAGCTGGCAATCGACGCTGCACTGCCCGCCACCATACCCACAAGTAGCGCCGGCCAATGCCGTGCCAGCATCGCCCGTTGTTGCCAGATCGGCACGGCGAAGGCCACAGTCACCGGGCCCAGCACGCTCATCAGCCAATGGGTGTTGCGCGAGTACTCGGCGTAGGCCGTGTGCAGCGGCACGGCCACTGCCAACAGCAAGGCTGGGACAAGAATCAGTGGCGACATCAGGTAACGCCCGGTGCGCCGATACAACCAGCGGCTGGCCAGGTAGGCCGCCAAGGTCAGCGCCAGCCAGAACAGCGGCATGGGTTCAAGGCTCATGGCGCAGCCTCCAGCGGCAGACCAGCTCCACGGTCACGGCGGTCACCACCATGACCATCAAGGTGCTCACTGCGATTACCAGCAAGATGCGCCAGCCTTCGCTGCGCACCAGGCTGCCGTAATCGAGCAGGCTCATCAGTGCCGGGATGAAGAACAGCAGCATTTCCGCCATCAGCCAGCCAGCGCCCAGTTGCAAGGTTGCCGGCTTGAGTACACCGCAGGCGAACAGCAGCAGCAACAGGCCCAGGCCCATCACCCCGCCGGGGATCGGCCAGCCCAGCCAAACGGCCAGTTGGCCGCCAGACAGGAACAAGGCAAGCAGGACTGCCAGTTCGGCGAACAGGCGCAGGGGCTTTTTCAGTAATGCGGGTTTCATGGGGGGAGTCCTCGACAGGCCCTCATTTTAAGATTCGGCTGCCTAGGCCAAAAGCGAATTGTTAGACTTGCAGCCATTCCACAATGGAATCGTCACCATGGAATTCAAACAGCTGCGCAGCTTCATCGAAGTGGTCCACCGCGGCGGCTTTACCCAAGCCGCGCAGACCCTGCATATCAGCCAGTCCGCCGTGAGCAAGCAGGTCGCCCAACTGGAGCAAGATGTGGGCCAGCCGCTGCTCGAGCGCCAGGCCTCGCAGCTGCATCTGACCGCGGCCGGGCGCATCGTGCTGGAGCGCGGCCAGGCGCTGTTGCGCCAACGCCAGGAATTGCTGAGCGAGCTCGACGACCTCAGCCACATGGCCCGCGGCGAGCTGCGCCTGGGCTTGCCCATGCTCGGCAGCGATACCTTGTTCGCCACGTTGTTCGCCGAATACCGCAGGCGTCATCCGAACATTGATATTCAGTTGCTTGAGGGCGGCAGCCGAAGTGTCGAGCAGGCGGTCAGAAGCGGCGAGCTGGAGCTGGGCGGCAGCCTCACTCCAAGCGACCCGGCGTTCGAGTATCAGCCGTTCTGCAATGAGCCGCTGGATGCCCTGCTGCCCGCCGGGCATGCGCTGGCTAACCTGGACCAGGTCAACCTGAAGCAACTGGCGGATACACCCTTCCTGCTGTACCAACGCAGCTTCGTGCTCAACGACCGCTTGCTCAAGGCTTGCCAGCAGCAGGGCTTTACCCCGAAAGAAGGTGGCCGCAGTGGCCAGGCGGACTTCCTGGTGGCGCTGGTCGCAGCCGGCCAGGGCGTGGTGTTGCTGCCCCGTGTGGTGGCAAAAGCGCTGGAGCGCCCTGGGGTGGTGCGACTACCGCTGAAGGCACCGGCGTATCTACGCTGGGATATTGCCTTCATCTGGCGGCGCGGAGCCTACCTGTCGCGAGCCGCGCAGGCCTGGCTCGAATTGCTGCGTGAGATGAATTGACCTGTAGCGGCCTCTTCGCGGGCAAGCCCGCTCCCACAGGCACATCACTGACTGGAGGGTGGTGATAGACCTGTGGGTGTGGCCTTGCCCGCGAAGAGGCCGGTACACGCCAAAGGAATAGCCTCAGGCATTCAGTGCTTGAGCGAGCTCCGCCAACCACGGTTCGGCATCAGCCTCCGGGGTCACTGTTTCGCTGGCATCGAGCTTCAGCATTGGCAGCACTTCCCGCACGCCCAGCTCGGCAAACAGTTCGCGCATCTGCTCGCCACCGCCGCAATAGGTATCGCCATAGCTCGAATCCCCCAGTGCGATCACCGCACCCGGCAACCCACGCCAGGCCGCTGGCAGGGTGTCGCGAATGCTGCTGTACAGCGGCATCAGGTTATCCGGCAGCTCACCCATACCAGTGGTAGAAGTCACCGCAAGCAAGGCTTCTGGAGCAAAACCTTCCAGATCCTGCTGGGTAGCACGGGCGGCGTGCCAGGCTTCAAAACCAGCAGCCTTGAGCAACGACTCGGCATGGCGGGCGACTTCTTCGGCGGTGCCGTACACCGAGCCGGAAATAATGGCGACTTTCATCGGGAAGAGGATTCCGAAACTGAGTGAAAACGTAGGATACTAGCATTCAGCGCTGGCAAAAGGCCGCCTCTACCAAAGTCCCCTTCCTTACCCATGGTCCGGACATGATCAACGCCCAGCTGTTGCAATCAATGGTCGACGCATCCAACGACGGGATCGTGGTCGCCGAACAGGAAGGCGACGACACCATCCTGATCTACGTGAATGCGGCCTTCGAACGCCTGACCGGCTTCAGCCGCGATGAAATCCTCTATCAGGATTGCCGCTTCCTGCAGGCCGATGATCGCGATCAGCTTGGCCGGGTACGCATTCGCAAGGCCCTGTCCGAGGGCCGCCCGTGCCGCGAAGTGCTGCGCAACTACCGCAAGGATGGCAGCACGTTCTGGAACGAACTTTCGATCACACCGGTGAAGCACGATGCCGATCAGCGCAGCTACTTCATCGGTATCCAGAAAGATGTCACCCGCCAGGTCGAACTGGAGCGCGAGCTGGCAGAAATGCACGCTCGTCGGAATTTCGACGAACGCACCTGAACCAAGCGCCTTGAGCACGGTCAATTCCCGTTGAAGAAATCGTCATCACCGAGTTCGATCATGCAAGCAGAAGCGCTCCTGACTCAGGACGAGCTGGATTTCATCCAGGACATGCAGCATTCCCCGCAACTGAACCTGGCCGACCCCATGTCGAGCCTGCTGGTCAATGGCGACCGCCATATCCAGTCGCTGCTTGCCCGCCTGGTGGCCAATGAGCAGGTAACGCTGCAGGCACAGTTCAACAACCAGCAGATCAGCTTCCCGCTGCAGCTTGTGGAAGACGAGTTCCACGCTGTGCACCTGCAGATCGGCTCACCGGAAATCTACGAAGACGACGGCCCGATGCTGCGCCCTTGGCGTTTGTCGATGGAGCAGCCCAGCGCACTGCTGGACGCCCAGGGCAAGGCCAGCGGCTTGCTGGTCAGGGATATTTCGTTCAAGGGCGCGTTGCTCGAAGTGCGTGGCCTGGCCAAGGCCCCTTCACGCTTCGACCTGCACTTCGCTCCGGACGGCATCAGCCCTATCGGCCTGCACGGTCGGCTACGTCGGCGTATTGGCCCGGACCTGGCCGCCTACGACCTGAGCCGCAGCCCCACAGGCGAAATCGACCGGCTGCGTGAGTACATCCTCCAGGCCCATCGCCAGGCACACCCAGAGCTGCACGATCAGGTATCGAGCTGACCGGCAAAGTACTGGCGCAAGCGCCGCCGCATCCGCTCAATCTCTGCACCAAGGCATGCCACCGGGCTACCCGCCAGTCCATCCTGGGCACCCTCAGCCGCTTCGCCGGCCAACAGCAATGGGCACTGCAGCCCTGTCGCCAGGCGTATCAGGCGTTTGCCCAGCCCATCACTCAGTGGGTGATTGGAAAACAGCACCATCGCATCCGGCCGGAGCCGCTCGCACACCAGCGGCAACTCATCCAGCACCTGCCCCGGCATGAGCAACTGCACGCCAACCTCATCGCTGGCCAGCAGTAAGCCAGTCACCAGTAGGTCCAGTTCCAGGCATGGTCCGGGCAGTGGCGCCAGCAATACGGTGTGGCTACGTGGCACACGAGCGAGTTGCAAGCGCGTGAACACCCGGCCACGCAGGAACTGGTCGAGGAACAGCCACTCACTGGCCAGGCCAAACGCCCCCTGCCCTGCTGCCAAGTCATGCCAGACGGGCATGAACACTTCAGTGAATACCAGGTCCAGGTTGAGTGCCGCAAACACCTGGTCGAACAGGCTATCCAGGGCCACGGCATCGAAGCGATGCACCGCCTCGCGCACCTGGGCTTGCCAGCCTGCCGTGCAATCAGCCAAAACCACACCGTGAGCAAGCTTCTGGCCGCGGGCCAGGATGCTGCCAACCTTGCTCACTGCGACGCCGCGCTCAAGCCAACCGAGAATGCGCCGGATATCGTCGATGTCTGCCTGGGAATACAGCCGGTGACCGCTGTCGGTGCGCGTGGGCTGGATCAGCCCGTAGCGGCGTTCCCAGGCACGCAGGGTCACGGCGTTGACGCCTGTCACGCGGGAAACTTCACGAATCGGGAACAGGTCCTGCTCTTGCAGGCTTGCCTGGATGTCCGAACTAAGTCCTTGTTTGTTTATCTGCACTACGTTACCTGTGTGCGGAAGTTGAACGGGCATTCTACTACGGCACGCCAGGCCGCAAACCAGTTTGCGAACAACCGCTAATGCAGCGTTGCATCACGCTCATGCTTCGCGCCCGATTCTTGCATGCCTTCTTGCGTTGCCCACCACCCCGGGCCACGCAGACAAGGGGCAGGCTATCCGCCAGCCCCGTCGCCAGGAGATACACGATGTCTACCCCACCCGTCACCCTGATGGTGTCGCGCCGCGCCGCCCATGGCCGCTACCAGGACCTGCTGGCCTGGCTGCACGAGGGCGAACAGCTGGCCACCGACTTCCCCGGCTATCTCGGCTCGGGCATCCTCGCCCCGCCCCGCGACCGCGACGAGTTCCAGATCATTTTCCGCTTCAGCGACGAGCCCACCTTGCATGCCTGGGAGCACTCCGCCTCGCGCCGGGCCTGGCTGGCTCGCGGAAACGGCCTGTTCGAACGCCCCAAAGAGAGGCGTGTCAGCGGTCTTGACGACTGGTTTGGCACCAATATGGTGCAAAAGCCACCACGTTGGAAGCAGGCTGTGGCCATCTGGCTGGCCTTTTTTCCGGTCTCGCTGGTGTTCAATGTCTTGTTCGGGCATTGGCTCGGGGCGCTCGAGCTACTGCCCCGGGTGATGCTCAGCACGCTGGCCCTGACGCCCGTCATGGTCTACCTCTTCATCCCCCTGTCCACACGCCTGCTGGCCAACTGGCTGCACGCCACGCCATCCGCCAGCCCGGCACTGCGCAGCCGCTGAGGCGAGGTCATACAAGCGAGATCAGTTCGGGTATGCTGGGCGGCAACGACAGGACAGACAAGTTGACCGCCCGCACATGAACAGCCCAATTCTCGTCACCGGCGCCAGCCAGCGCGTCGGGCTGGCCCTGGCCCTCGAACTGGCACAGGCCGGCCATACGGTGATCAGTGCCAGCCGTAGCCTTCAGCCGCAGTCCGCGCACCCGAACATCGTGCAGTTCCAGGCCGACCTCTGCCTCAGGGCCGACCGTGAAGCATTGATCGACCACCTGCAGCGCAACTACGACGGCCTGCGTGCGATCATCCACAACGCCTCGCTGTGGCTCGACGACGACCTCGACAACCTCGAGACCATGTTCCGCCTGCACGTCGAAGCGCCGTACCACCTCAATCTGGCCCTCGGCGAGCTGTTGAACAAGGTCGACAAGGCCGACATCATCCACATTTGCGACGAAACCTCTTCGCGCGGCAGCAAAGGCCACATCGGCTACGCCGCGACCAAGGCCGCGCTGCAGAACATGGTGCTGTCGTTCGCCGAAAAGTACGCGCCCAAGGTGCACGTCAACGGTATCCTGCCGGGCCTGCTGATCCTCAAGGAAGGCGGGGACGAGGCTTACCGCCAGCAGACCTTGAAAAAGGCCCTGCTGGAGTTCGAACCCGGCGCCGGGCCACTGATCGAGACGGTGAAGTACCTGCTCGCCAGCCAGTACAGCACCGGCAGCCAAGTGGTCATCAACGGTGGCCGCCACCTGAAGAACCGCATGATTTGAGAGACTGCCATGACTGAGCAACAACAACTCGAGCTTGAAGCCGCTGCGTTCCGGCGCCTGGTCGAGCACCTGCAAAAACGCACCGATGTGCAGAACATCGACCTGATGAACCTCTCCGGTTTCTGCCGCAACTGCCTGTCCAAGTGGTACAAGGCCGCCGCCGACGAGCGCCAGGTCGACATTAGCCTGGATGACGCCCGCGAAGCGGTGTACGGCATGCCTTACGCTGAGTGGAAAGCCCAATTCCAGAAAGAAGCCAGCGCCGAGCAGCAAGCGGCGTTTGAACAAGGAAAACCTCGTGACTGATCTGAACACCCTGCGCAGCAGCCTGGCCAGCGGCCAACATGTCTTCGCCGATACCCTGGCGTTCATCGCCGGCAACTACAGCTACCAGCCCCAGGCCTTCAACAACGGCGGCGTGGAGAATGCCGCCGGGCAGAACGAAGGTTCGTGCAAGACCCTGGGCCTGGCCCTGCTGGAAGGCCTGAGCGACCAGGAAGCGCTGCTGGCCTTCGGCGAGCATTACCGTGATGTGCTGGCCACGCCGGAAGGCACTGACCACGGCAACATCCGTGCGCTGATCAAGCATGGGCTGGCGGGTGTGAAGTTCACCGAGCTGCCGCTTTCGCGCAAGGCTTGAGATTGCCGGGGCCGCTGTGCGGCCCTTTCGCGACACAAGGCCGCTCCTGCAGGGAACGCGCTCTTCTGTAGGAGCGGCCTTGTGTCGCGAAAGGGCTGTGAAGCAGCCCCGGAATGTCAACGGATAGTCGTCCCCGGCACTCCGTCTGCCAGCCCGCCCTCCTGCAACCACTGCAACGCAATCGGCCACAGGCTTTCGCGGAAGCGATCATGGAAGAACGCGAAATGGCCAATCTCGCTGACCGAGATATCCACAGGCGCAATGCGCAAATGCCGCCGCTGCGCCGCAGGCAGATACCCTAGCAAACGCTCGGTCGCTGCCACCGTGCCAAACGGATCGTCCGTCAGGCTGATGGCCAAGGTTGCAGCCCGTACCTGGGCGAAAGGCAGTGTCGCCAGGCCGCGCCCGCTCGGGCGCTGTTCATAAAGCGGCGTACGCGTGGTCCAGTCGTGCACCACACCGGCCGGGGTGTCTTCCAGCCAACCAAGGCGCTTGCCGGGGAAGTAGCCGAAGGCACGGGTCAGCAGCGGCATCACCACATGCCATTTGCCGAATAGGCGCCAGCGCTGTTCGGCGGCATAGTCGCGCCAGTAGGCAAACTGCGCACCGACCATCACCACCCGCCGCACCTGCCCCGCCGAGGGGGCCAGCCCCACGGCGCAGCCACCGAAACTGTGGCCCACAACATCTACCGGCTGGCCGGGAAAATGCGCAGCGGCGTGCGCCAGCATGGCCTCGAAGTCCAGCCGCCCCCAATCGCTCCACGAAGCCTGGAAGCCACGCAACGACGCCGGGCGCGATTCGCCTATGCCACGGTAATCGTAGGTGAGCACGTCGCAACCTTGGGCGAACAGGTAGTCGGCAAAGCGTGAGTAGTAGCGACAGCGTACCGAAGTGGCCGCATTGATGATCACCAACGGGCGTTGGGGATCAGGCTGGGCGTGGCGCCAGCAGAAGCCGCCGAGGCTGTAGCCGTCGGCCGTGGCCTGGCGAAAGGCGGTGGCGGGTTGGGTGAGGCTGCTCATGGCGCGCGTTCCTGTTGTTGTGCGCCAAAACTAGCAAAAAAATCGGGGGCTGTACCGGCCTCTTCGCGGGTAAACCCGCTCCCACAGGTACCCCACTGAGCCAGAGAGCTGTGGGGTACCTGTGGGAGCGGGTTTACCCGCGAAGAGGCCGGTACAGCCCCCTCAGATGTCAGATCGACTTACAGCTCGATGCAGTCGAACTTCACATCGGTGGCCACGTCTTCGTCGTAGTTGACGTCAGCACGCTCGAAGCCGAACAGGTTGAGGAACTGCTTCTTGTAACCGGCGTAGTCGGTCAGCGCGAACAGGTTCTCGGTGGTCACGGTCGGCCAGAGTGCCTTGCAAGCGCCCTGCACATCTTCGCGCAGTTCCCAGTCGTCCAGGCGCAGGCGGCCTTTCTCGTCCACTTCGGCAGGCTGGCCATCGGCACGGAACATACGCTCCCGGAACATGCGGTCGAGCTGGTCCTGGGTGCCTTCGTGAACGCCCTTTTCCTGCAGGATCTTGAAGACCATCGACAGGTACAGCGGCATCACCGGGATGGCCGAGCTGGCCTGGGTGACCACCGACTTCAGCACCGCCACATTGGCGCCGCCCTTCACTTCACCGGCCAGTTTCTCGTTCAGGCGCAGTGCGGTCTGGTCCAGGTCCTGCTTGGCCTGGCCCAGGGCGCCGTGCCAGTAGATCGGCCAGGTGATATCGCTGCCGATGTAGCTGAAGGCCACGGTGCGCGCGCCTTCGGCCAGCACGCCAGCGCCAGCCAGGGCGTCGATCCACAGCTGCCAATCCTGACCACCCATGACAGTGACAGTGTCGGCGATTTCCTGCTCGGTGGCCGGCTCGATGCTGGCCTCGATGATGGTGTCCTTGTTGGTGTCGATGGCGGTCGACTTGTACGGTTCACCGATCGGTTTCAGCGCGGAGCGGATCACTTCACCGGTCTGCGGCAGCTTGCGCACAGGCGAGGCCAGCGAGTAGATGACCAGGTCGACCTTGCCGCCCATTTCGTTCTTGATCAGCTCGATGACCTTGGCGCGGGCTTCGTCGGAGAAGGCGTCACCGTTGATCGACTTGCTGTACAGGCCCTCGGCCTTGGCGAACTTGTCGAATGCGGCGGAGTTGTACCAGCCGGCGGTGCCGGCCTTGGTCTCGGTGCCTGGCTTTTCGAAGAACACGCCCAGGGTATCGGCCTTGAAGCCGAAGGCGGCGGTGATGCGGGCTGCCAGGCCGTAGCCACTGGAAGCGCCGATGACCAGGACCTTCTTCGGGCCATCCTCGCGCACGCCCAGCTTGCGGGTGGCTTCGATCTGGTCACGGACGTTGAGCTCGCAGCCCTTCGGGTGAGTCGTGGTGCAGATGAAACCGCGAACCTTAGGATGAATGATGGCCAATGTCTGTACCTCGTCAGGTTTATGCCGGGGAAGCGCCGCACGGGCGATTCCGATTGATCAGAGGGTGAGACTACCCCCGCAGGTTATCCGACACATATTAAGGGCTGAACCCAGGGATTCAAAACCGAAGGCCAGTACAGGCTGTCATGAATCCGCAGCCAACACCCCTTTCAACCATTCCAGGAACTGCCGGGCCAGTGGATCATCCTGGCTGTCCCGGTGCACCAGACAAGCCCACACCGGCCCTCGCACTCGCTGTACAGACAGTGCCTGCAGACGCCCCTCGCCCATCGCCCGCTGCGCCAGCAACTGGCTGACCAGGGCAACGCCCAGCCCCTCGCTCGCGGCATCCAGCAACAGCCCTGGATCGGAAAAATTCAGCCCCTTGCCCTGCTGCCCTACATCCTCGCCGCCTTCCAGCTGCCAGTGGCTCCAGTCCATTTCGCGCTCGCCATGCAAGGTGGTGCGCTGTTGCACTGGGTGCTGCAGCAGCGAAGGGTGGCAGGCGGGATACAGCGTGTCCTGGTGGAGCACGGTAAAGCTGCACTCGGCCTGGGCACTGAGGTCGTCACGAATGGCCAGGTCAATGGTTTCGCTGGCCATGTCCGGCACCTCGAAACTGGTGAACAGCCACAGATCGACCTGCGGGCAGCGCTGATGAAAATCGGCCAGGCGCGGCAGCAACCAGTGCCGGGCGAAGGCCGGGCTGGTGTTGACCACCAGTTGATTCGGCTTACGGTACTGGTCCAGGCGGCGAATGCCGACTGCCAGATGCTGCAGCAGCGATTGGGTGGTGCTGAGCAGGTCGTGCCCGGCATCGGTCAGGCTGACGCTGCGGCCACTGCGGTGGAACAGTGGCTGTTCCAGGTAGTTTTCCAGGCTGCGGATCTGCTGGCTGATCGCCGACTGGGTGAGGTTCAGGGCCTCGGCGGCCTTGTGGAAGCTGCCAAGCCGTGCGGCGGCTTCAAAGCCCCTCAGGGCATTGAGCGGTGGCCAGTGTTTGAGCATGATCGATAAGCCCTGCTAATCAGATGTCGGCTAAATCTATCGTTTGTCGCCACCCCTTCATAGCCATAGCATGGACACCAACACCCGCGACGGCGGGCTTCGTTGATAAAAATCCTTAATAGATCGGAGTTCACTATGCACCTGTCCCTCGACAGCGGCTGGCGTATGCCTGCCGAATGGGCCCGCCACGCGGCGACCTGGATGGTCTGGCCTCACAACCAGGCGCTGTGGGAAAACGGCTGGCGCGTCAGCCTGGCCGATGTGCAGCGCGACTATGCCCGCGTGGCAGCCGCCATCGCCCGTTTCGAGCCGGTCAAGATGGTCGTCGATCCATCGGCCCTGCAAAGCGCCCGCGCCCTGTGCGGCGCCAACATCGAGCTGATCGAGCTGGCCGTGGACGACAGCTGGTGCCGAGACAGCGGCCCGAGCTTCATCTGCCACCCGCAGCACGGCCTGGCCGGGCTGAGCTGGCGCTTCAATGCCTGGGGCGGTAAATCGCAACACAGCCAGGACCGCAGCCTCGGCCGACGCATCCTCGACCGACTGGGGTTGGACGGCTTCAGCACTGCGCTGTGCAACGAAGGCGGCGCCATTCATGTCGATGGCGAAGGCACGCTGATCACCACCGAATCGGTGCTGCTCAACCCCAACCGCAACCCAGGTATCGACAAGGCAGAATTCGAAGCCTGCTTCGCCCGCTACCTGGGCATCAGCAAGACCATCTGGCTGCCCGGCGACCCGCAGTACGTGACGGGCGACATGACCGACGGCCATGTCGATGGCGTGTGCGCCTTCGCCCGCCCAGGTGTGCTGCTGGTCGATGCCACCCATGACCACGGTTCGATCTATGCCGAAGTCGTCCGGGAAAACCGCCGCGCGCTGGAACTCGCCACCGACGCCCAAGGCCGGCATTTCGAACTGCTCGACCTGTTCGAGGCCAGCGCCGCAGTCGATCAGGACGCTGAAGTGTTCTGCGCTTCCTACACCAACTTCTACATCGCCAACGGCGCGATCATCATGCCGGCCTACGGCATCGCTGCCGACCAGGACGCCGCCGATCAACTCGCCCATGCCTTCCCGGGGCGCGAAATCGTGCCCGTGCGTATCGACGCAATCGCCCACGGCGGCGGCGGCATCCATTGCATCACCCAGCAGCAGCCGGAAGTACAGCCATGAGCCAGCTGCGGATCGCCACCACCCAGATGCCCTGCAGCTGGAACCTGCCAGACAACCTCGACCGCGCCGAGCAACTGGTACGCCAGGCCGCCGCCGATGGTGCGCAGGTGATCCTGCTGCAAGAGCTGTTCGCCACGCCCTACTTCTGCATCGAGCAGGACCACAAGCACCAGGCGCTGGCCGAGCCCTACCCGGGCAGCCCGATCCTGCAACGCTTCGCCGCGTTGGCCGGCGAGCTGGGCGTGGTGCTACCGCTGAGCTGGTACGAGCGCGCAGGCAATGCCTTCTTCAACTCGTTGACCGTGGCCGACGCCGATGGCCAGCTGCTGGGCGTATACCGCAAAACCCATATCCCCAACGCCATCGGCTATCAGGAGAAGGAGTATTTCAGCCCTGGCGACACCGGTTTCAAGGTCTGGGACACCGCCTTTGGCCGCCTGGGCATCGGTATCTGCTGGGACCAGTGGTTCCCGGAAACGGCCCGCTGCCTGGCACTGATGGGCGCCGAAGCGCTGTTGTTCCCTACCGCCATCGGCTCCGAGCCCGGCTGCGCCGAGTTGGACTCGCGCGACCATTGGCAGGTCGCCATGCGCGGTCATGCGGCCGCCAACCTGTTGCCCGTGGTGGCCGCCAACCGGGTCGGTGTGGAAGTCGCAGGCAATGACCACGCCCTGAGCATGCGCTTCTATGGCTCGTCGTTCATCTGCGACCACAAGGGCGCCATGCTCGCTGAAGCCGACCGCGACAGCAGCGGCATCTGGCTGCACGACCTGGACCTGGCCCGCATGCGCGAAGACCGCCTGACCTGGGGCATCTACCGCGACCGCCGCCCGGAGATGTACGCGCCGCTGCTGACCCTGGACGGCAAACACCCACACAGCCTGAGGGCCAGAGCATGAAACGCCACGTATTCGCCGCACTGGCCCTGGCCATCTGCGCCAGCCAGGCCCAGGCTGACCAACCCACCCTGCGCCTGTACAACTGGGCCGATTACTTCGCCGAGGACACCCTCAAGCAGTTCACCGCCGAAACCGGTATCCAGGTGATCTATGACGTGATGGACGGCAGCGAGGTGCTCGAAGCCAAGCTGATGTCCGGGCGCAGTGGTTACGACCTGGTGTTCCCAGGCGACACCGTGGCTGAACGGCTGATGCGTGCCGGCAGCCTGAAGCCGCTGGACCGCAGCCGCCTGGAAGCACTCGACGATATCGAGCCCGGCCTGCGCAAGCTGCACGATCAATACCCTAAAGCCAGCCAGGCGACCGTCCCCTACACCTGGGGCACCATCGGCCTGACCGCGAATGCCGAGAAACTCCGCCAGCGCATGCCCGATGCGCCGCTGGATAACCTCGACCTGCTGTTCAAACCTGAGCTGGCCGCCAAGTTCGCCGATTGCGGCATCTCGATCATCGACTCGCCTGACGAAGTACTGGCCGTGGTGCTCAATTATCTGGGCCGCGAACCACGCAGCGCCAAGCGTGAAGACCTGGCTGCCGCCAGCGAGCTGCTCAAGGCGGTGCGCCCGTACATCCGCAAGTTCCAGTCGCAACCGGTAACCGAGCTGGTCAACGAGAACCTCTGCCTGTCGCTGGGCTACAGCGGCGACGTGATCCAGGCCCAGCGCACCGCCGAAGCTGCCGGCAAGCACCTTGATTTCCAGTACCGCGTACCGCGCCAGGGCACCACGGTGTGGATGGACACCATGGCCATCCCCGCCGATGCCCAGCACCCGGATTACGCCTATCGTTTCATCAACTTCGTCATGCGCCCGGCGAACATGGCTGCCATCAGCAATTTCACCGGCTACCCCACGGCCAGCGCCAAGGCGCGCCAGGCAGTGGACCCGCGCATGCGCGACAACCCCGACATCTACCTCGACGAAGCCACTTACGCCCGGCTGATCCCGGGCCGCGACATTCCACAGGCCGACATGCGCGCGCGCATGCGTGTGTGGACCCGCTTCAAGACTGCACAGGACTGACCCATGCCAAGCCGTAGAACCTTTCTGCAACTGTCACTGGCCGCAGGCCTTGGGGCCGGCCTCGGCCTGCCGCTGGGCCTGGCCTGCGCCGAGGAGCCCGGGCGCTGGTTCATGCCTGACGAAGGCGAGCCGCAGCAGCGCGCGTTCATCGCCTTTGGTGCGCAGGATGCGATCTGGGAGGACTTCACCGCTGACGTGCAAGCCGCCCAGGGCCGTATCGCCCAGGCCATCGCCCGCTACCAGCCGCTGACGGTATTCTGCCGCGCCAGCGAGCGTGAACTGGCAGAACGGCACTGTGGCAGCAGCAACACCCACTTCGTCGCCTGCGACCTGGACGACATCTGGATGCGCGACATCAGCGCCAACTTCGTCGTCGACGATGACGGCGCCCTCGCAGCGGTGGACTTCAACTTCAACGGCTGGGGCAACAAGCAACGCCACCGCAACGACGCGCAGCTGGCCAAGCGCGTTGCCACCCTGGCCGGCGCCCGCTACCAGCGCAGCGAGCTGGTGGGCGAAGGTGGCGCCATCGAGGTGGACGGCCATGGCACCGGCATCATGACCGAGAGCAGCTGGATCAATGCCAACCGCAACCCGGGCTGGAGCAAGGCCGACGTCGAGGCCGAACTCAAGGCACGCCTGGGGCTGAGCAAGATCATCTGGCTGCCGGGCATCGCCGGGGAAGACATCACTGACGGGCATGTGGACTTCTATGCCCGCTTCGTACGCCCGGGGGTGGTGGTCGCCAACCTGGACAACGACCCGGACGCCTATGACTACGCGGTGACCCGCAAGCACCTGGAGATACTCAAGAAAGCCACCGATGCCGAAGGCAGGCATTTGCAGGTGCACGTGGTATCGCCGCCCATGCAGGGGCGGCGTAACAGGTTCAGCCAGGGAAACAACGACTTCGCAGCAGGTTATATCAACTACTTCGTGATCAACGCCGCGATCATCGCACCGCAGTTCGGTGATGCGCAGGCCGATGAAAAGGCGCGGGCGTTGTTGGCCGTGTTGTATCCGGGGCGGGATATCGTGCAATTGGATATCGATGCGATTGCGGCCGGGGGTGGAGGGATTCATTGCGTCACCCACCAGTGCCCGGCTGTGTGAAGGCCGCCAGGTGCATGTCGACAGAAGTTCGGCGCCTGCGAGACCGAGCACCGCCCGCGCGGCGCATCGCGGATAAATCCGCTCCCACATTTGTTGCAACGTGGCCTTTCCTGTCAGGCCATGGTTTTCAGCCTTGTTGGCATGACGGGATTTTGAGGTGGGCATTGATGCCGCTTCACCTGACTTGAGTCACGCGCCAAGGCGGGCAACCATGGCCTATCAGGTTCGGCACGTTGCAACAAATGTGGGAGCGGATTTATCCGCGATGCGCCGCGCGGGCGGCGCTCGATCTCGCAGGCGCCGAAGCACTTGCGACATGCACCTGGCAGCCCATTGATTGGCTTTTCACATCAATCACAAAGAAAAACAAACTTAACAAATCAACCAAACCCGCCGATGCTGGCAGCACTACGCCCATTGCCCGGAGAACAACAACATGAACGACGTGGTCATCGTCGCCGCAACCCGTACCGCCATCGGCAGCTTCCAGGGTGCCCTGGCCACTGTGCCTGCCGTGGACCTCGGTGCGGCGGTGATCAAACAGCTGCTGGAGCAGACCCAGCTGGATCCGGCCCAGGTCGACGAAGTGATCCTCGGCCAGGTACTCACCGCCGGTGCCGGGCAGAACCCTGCGCGCCAGGCTGCGATCAAGGCCGGCCTGCCCTACAGCGTGCCGGCACTGACCCTGAACAAGGTCTGCGGTTCGGGCCTGAAGGCGCTGCACCTGGCCGCCCAGGCAATCCGCTGCGGTGACGCCGAGGTGGTGATCGCCGGTGGCCAGGAGAACATGAGCCTGGCCCCTTATGTGATGCCTTCGGCACGTACCGGCCAGCGCATGGGCCATGGCCAGCTGATCGACAGCATGATCAGCGATGGCCTGTGGGATGCCTTCAACGACTACCACATGGGCATCACCGCCGAGAACCTGGTGGACAAATATGGCCTCAACCGCGAGCAGCAGGACGCCTTCGCCGCCGAATCCCAGCGCAAGGCCGTGGCGGCGATCGAAGCAGGCCGCTTCAAGGATGAAATCACCCCGATCGTGATGCCGCAGAAAAAAGGCGAGCCAAAAGTCTTCGAGCGCGATGAACAACCTCGCCCGGACACCACCGCCGAATCGTTGGCCAAGTTGCGCCCGGCCTTCAAGAAGGACGGCAGCGTCACCGCCGGCAACGCCTCCAGCCTCAACGACGGCGCCGCCGCAGTGCTGCTGATGAGCGCCAGCAAGGCTCAGGCCCTGGGGCTACCTGTACTTGCAAAGATTGCCGCTTATGCCAGCGCAGGGGTGGACCCGGCGATCATGGGCATTGGCCCAGTGTCGGCGACCCAGCGCTGCCTGGACAAGGCCGGCTGGCAGCTGGCTGACCTTGACCTGATCGAGGCCAACGAAGCCTTTGCCGCGCAGGCGCTGGCGGTGGGCAAGGCGCTGGAGTGGGATGCGAGCAAGGTCAACGTCAATGGCGGGGCAATTGCCCTGGGCCACCCGATTGGCGCTTCCGGGTGCCGGGTGCTGGTGACGTTGCTGCATGAAATGATCAAGCGGGATGCCCGCAAAGGGCTGGCCACCTTGTGCATTGGTGGTGGCCAGGGTGTCGCACTGGCGATCGAGCGTTGAGCCGGCGCTGACTGCACAAGCATCAGGCAGTGGCGCGCAACTCATAGGCAGCCGCTTGATTGATGGCGCTGGCCAGCAGCGCAACTTCCTGACATTTCTGCACGGCCTGGTCGACCGGGCTGTGCAGCAATGAGCAGGATGCAGCTACCCACAGCCGCTCCCCCAGGCGATCGTGGGCGTCGCGCAGCAGGTCCAGGGTCTTTTCCAGATCGCAGGACGAGGCGTTGTTGCCGTCAACCAGGCCCAGCGAAAGCACCTTGTATGCCGGCAGGCGGTCGAGAATGGTCGGGTACTGGTCGGGGGCCTGGACCAAGTCGATATGCAGGCCATCGACCGGCAGGTTGGCGGCCACGCCGAGGTTGCCCTCCAAGCCACCGGAATAAATGGCGATCAGCTTCTTCAGCGGTGCACGCTGAAGGATGTTGTAAACGCGTTCGTAGGCGCTTTTCCAGTCCTGCGGCAGTTCCTGGGCCAGGATCGGCTCATCGATCTGTACCCATTCCACACCCAGGCCAGCGAGGCGGTTGAGGGCCTGGTCATACAGCGGCAGAAGGCGTTCCAGCAACTCCAGTTCGTCCAGGCCGCTGCCGCTTTTCTTACCCAGCCACAGGTAGGTCAATGGGCCGATCACCACCGGCTTGACCGCATGGCCCAAGGCCTTCGCTTCCTTGACTTCTTCGAACAGCTGTTCCCAGTGTTGGGCAAACTGCTGGTCGTCAGTGCTGAGCGAATGCGGCGGCACTTGGTCGTACCAGGCAGAATCGCCGACCGGCAACAGCTCGATGCCAGCGTCTTTCTGCATTTGCCAGTGGCGGGCACGCAGCTCGCGGTCACGGTTGATACGGGGGAACCCCAGGTTGTGTGCCAGTGCCATGTCTTGCCCCTCAGCGTTCCGAAAAAGAGTACCGAAATGAATGGGGGAATTTTCCGACCAGCGAGCGCCTGAGACAAACTCATTAAATTTGAGATGAACTCAAGAAATACTCATGATGCCGATGAGCTCGAATGTCTCGTTCAGAGCAGCAGCCTACGTATTCAGACATGAGCCCAACCGATAACCTGCCGCACAATGCCAATCTGAATACTCCAGGTGCCCTCGAGCCATGAGCCTGCTGAAAGCCGCGCTGCGCGAAAAACAATTCGTCTGCGTCATGGAATTCGTCCCCAAGCCCTCGGCGGAACGCTTCGCCGCGATGGAGGCGATCATGGCCCGCGGGCAATTGTGCGGCTGGCCGATGACCGTCGCCATCGGCGACCGCGTGGGCAGCCCACTGGACATGTCGCCTCTGGACGCGCTCGCCTCTTTCAGCACCCCGCTCCCCGCCCTGCCGCACTTCTCCGGCAAGGACCGCGAGCGTCATCATCTTCTGGCTCAGCTGCAGCGCATGGACGCTGCCGGCCACGATCAGTTGCTGCTGCTCACCGGCGACCGCCTGCCCGGCCACCAACCCGGTGAACGCCCGGTGCGCTACCTGGAGTCGGTCGCCGCCTTGCTGACTGCGCGCCAGGCCTGCCCGCACTGGTTGCTCGGCGCGGCACTGAACCCGTTCAAGTACCACGAGGAAGAAGGCGGCGCACAGTACTTCAAGGCCGAGAAAAAGCTCGCCGCCGGTGCCGACTTCCTTACCCTGCAACTCGGCTTCGATGCCAGCAAGCACCAGGAAGCCATCCACTGGATGCAGCGCCAGGCCTCGCCCAAACCGATGCTGGCCTGCCTGATGGGCCTGACCCATGGCCGCGCGACCATGCTCGAGCATGTGGCAGGGGTAACCGTGTCGCCCTCGATGTGCGACATGCTCGAAGCTGAAAGCAAGGTGTCCAAGGCCTTTGCCCAGGCGCGCAGCGTCGACCGCCTGGCCCTGCAGATCATCGGTGTGAAGCTGATGGGTTACGCGGGCGTGCACCTGTCGGGAATTCACGAACTCAAGCAGTTGCTTGCACTGGAGGAGCGCTTGCACCACTGGCAAGCGCAAATCCACTCACTGGAGCACTGGGCGCCCGCCTGGGCCGACAGCTGGCAGATGCCGGGCTTGCCCATCGTCGCGTTCCATCCGCCGCAGGGCAACTGGCGCCAGGGTGAATCGACAGTCAGTGCCTCAAGCAAGGAAAAAGTCCGCTATCACCTGCTGCACACCGCCCACTCGCTGCTGTTCAGCCGTGCCAACTGGCTCAGCAAAGCGTTCGGTTGGGCCGTGCGTCAGCCACTTTGGGCAACCAAGCGCGGAGCCCGCGTGCTGCACGGGCTGGAGCGGGCAGTCAAACGCCCGCTGGTAGGCTGCGACACCTGCGGCCGTTGCCGCCTGGAAGACACCCTCTACACCTGCCCGGAAACCTGCCCCAAAGGCCTGGCCAACGGCCCTTGCGGGGGCACGGCGCTGAACCGCTGCGAGTTTGGCGACCGTGAGTGCATTCACAGCGTCAAATACCGCACCGCCAAGGCCGTGCGGCAAACCGCCGTGCTCACCGAGCGGCTGATCCCGTGCATCGAAGTCGAAACCCGCCACCGCAGCTCATGGCCGCAGTGGTTCGAGGCCCAGTCGCCGCGCCGGATCAACCCGCAGCCAGCGCCTCGAACCCAGCCCGAATCTTAGCTTCGGGCAGTTCATCGGCAATGAACACCATCACGCTCTCGCGGTTCTCGTCTGCCGCCCATTCGGCGTCCCAGTCAAAGCCGTAGAGCTTGAGCACGCCCTGGAACACCAGGCGACGGTCCTCGCCGGCAATGTTCAGCACGCCCTTGTAGCGCAGCAACTGCTTGCCATGCTCCTCCAGCAGTTCGTTCATGAAGTCGCTGAGGCGGTCAATGTCCAGTGCAGTCTCGGTGCGCAGCACCAGGGTGGAAATCCGGTCCGGCGTGGCCGGCGTGAGCAGCGGACGCAGGCTCGGCTTGAGGTTGGCGCCCAGGTCCGGGTTAAGGTTGAAGCCGCGCACATCGAGCAGCTCGGCCAGGTCGATGCGACCATGCTCGACCACCCGGATGGCCGCCCGGCCATTGATCCGAGCCAGGCGCTCGCGCAGGGCCTCCACCGCAGCTGGCTCGACCAGGTCCGTCTTGCTCAACAGCAGCCGGTCGGCAAAACCGACCTGGGCCTGGGCAATGGTCTGGGTCAGATGCACTTCGGCGTGGGCGGCATCGACCAGAGTGATGATGCCATCGAGGATGTAGCGCTCACGCAGTTCTTCGTCAACGAAGAAGGTCTGCGCAACGGGCGCAGGGTCGGCCAGGCCGGTGCACTCGATGACCAGGCGGTCGAAGGCGATCTCGCCAGCGTCCAGGCGTTCGAGCAGCAGGTAAAGGGCACGGGTAAGGTCGCCATGGATGCTGCAGCACACACAGCCATTGGCCAGGGTCATGACCTGTACCGGCTCATCGCCAAGCAGCTGGCTGTCGATACCGGCATCGCTGAATTCATTCTCGATCACGGCAATCTTCAGCCCGTGCTCGGCCTTGAGCATGTGCTTGAGCAGCGTTGTCTTGCCGGCACCGAGGAAGCCGGTGAGGACAGTAACGGGGATTGGCGTCTGCACGCAGAACATCTCCTGCACAGTAGAAAAAGAAAGGCCGCAATCCTGTAGGAGCGGCCTTGTGTCGCGATGGGCCGCACCGCGGCCCATGTTTCAGCTTCGCAGCAGATAGTGCCGGGGGCTTGTGCGGCCCATCGCGACACAAGGCCGCTCCTACATGGACCGCGCCGGCATCCGGCTCAACAGCACTTGGGCCCGGACTTGCCACCATAACGCGCTTCCTGGCGTTCCCGGAAGAACGCCTCGTAGCTCATCACCGGCTTGTCCGGGTGCTTGGCCTGCATGTGCTCGACGTAGTTGTCGTAGTCGGGCATGCCGACCATCAGGCGGGCTGCCTGCCCCAGGTATTTACCCAGTCGACCCAGGTCGTTGAACATCACTGCAGTCCTCTCAAGCGTCAGGCAGGGCCTGGAATGGGGTTTCCTTGTCGGTGCGCTCCTTGCGGCCAAGGGCGGCGTAGCCGACCTTGAGGGCGAAGAACAGCACGCTGAACACCACCAGCAGGAACAGAATCGTCAGGCCGGCGTTGGTGTAGGCGTTGAAGATCACGTGCTGCATCTGGTTGATGTCCTTGGCCGGGGCCAGCACCTGACCGGCGTCCAGCGCGGTGCTGTACTTCTTGGCCAATGCCAGGAAGCCGACAGCCGGGTTCGGGTCGAACAGCTTGATCAGGCCCGCTGCAGTGGTGCAGATCAGCAGCCAGGCAGCCGGCAGCAGGGTGACCCAGATGTAGCGCTCGCGCTTCATCTTGATCAGCACCACGGTGCCGAGCATCAACGCGATACCCGCGAGCATCTGGTTGGAGATACCAAACAGCGGCCACAGGGTGTTGATGCCACCCAGCGGGTCGATCACGCCCTGATACAGCAGGTAGCCCCACAGCGCCACGCAACCGGCGGTACCGATCAGGTTGGCAGTCCACGACTCGGTGCGCTTGAGGGCTGGCACGAAGCTGCCCAGCAGGTCCTGCAGCATGAAGCGACCGGCACGGGTACCGGCGTCTACCGCAGTGAGGATGAACAATGCTTCGAACAGGATCGCGAAGTGGTACCAGAAGGCCATGGTGTTTTCACCCGGCAGCACCTGGTGCAGGATCTGCGCGATACCCACTGCCAAGGTTGGAGCACCACCGGCACGGGCGAGTACCGTGTGCTCGCCGATGTCGCGGGCGACCGCTTCGAGCTGCTCAGGGGTGATCATGAAGCCCCAACTGCTGACGGTTTGCGCCACCGAAGCAACGTCAGCGCCAACCACCGCGGCCGGGCTGTTCATGGCGAAGTACACGCCCGGCTCGATCACCGAGGCAGCAACCATGGCCATGATGGCGACGAACGACTCCATCAGCATGCCGCCGTAGCCGATGTAACGGGCGTTGGCTTCGTTGTCCAGCAGCTTTGGCGTGGTCCCCGAAGAGATCAGCGCATGGAAGCCCGACACCGCGCCACAGGCGATGGTGATGAACAGGAACGGGAACAGGGTGCCCTTCCACACCGGGCCGGTGCCGTCGGTGAACTGGGTCAGCGCCGGCATTTTCAGCTCGGGCATGGTTACCAGGATGCCGATGGCCAGGGCAATGATGGTACCGATCTTGAGGAAGGTCGACAGGTAGTCACGCGGCGCCAGTACCAGCCATACCGGCAGTACAGCAGCGACGAAACCGTAACCCACCAGCATCCAGGTGATCTGCACGCCAGTGAAGGTAAATGCCGGGCCCCAGACCGGATCGGCGGCAATCTGGCCCCCCAGCCAGATCGACGCCAGCAGCAGTACCACGCCGACTACCGAGATTTCGCCGATACGGCCCGGGCGGATGTAGCGCATGTAAATGCCCATGAACATCGCGATCGGGATGGTCGCCATCACCGTGAACATGCCCCATGGGCTCTCGGCCAAGGCTTTGACCACGATCAGCGCCAGCACCGCGAGGATGATGATCATGATCAGGAAGCAGCCGAACAGGGCAATGGTCCCCGGGATGCGGCCCATCTCCTCACGCACCATGTCGCCCAGCGAGCGGCCGTTACGGCGAGTGGACAGGAACAGGACCATGAAGTCCTGCACCGCACCGGCCAGCACCACGCCGGCGATCAGCCACAGCGTACCGGGCAGGTAGCCCATTTGTGCAGCGAGTACGGGGCCAACCAGCGGGCCGGCGCCAGCGATGGCGGCGAAGTGGTGACCGAAGAGAATGTGTTTGTTGGTCGGAACGTAGTCCAGTCCGTCGTTGTTGAGCACCGCAGGGGTAGCTCGGCGGGGGTCGAGTTGCATCACCTTGGTGGCGATGAAGAGGCTGTAGTAACGATAGGCGACCAGGTAAATGGCCACCGCAGCGACCACGATCCACAAGGCATTGATCGCCTCGCCGCGACGCAGGGCGACGACACCCAACGCGCAGGCCCCTATGACCGCCAGCGCCAGCCACGGGATGTGGCGTAGCAGGCTGTTATTGTTGTTCATGGCATGCTTCCAGCTAAGTGGTTGGAATAGACATCCCCTTGAGTCTAGGGCCTGCTTGACGGCTTTACCATCCCGATTTGGCACTCAGCCACTGACCAGCACGCGCTCTAGCACGCTACTACCCGCAGAAGTTCAGTTGGGCTGACCTGTCATTTCTGCCAGTTGCGCAGGAAGGCCCCCCACGCGTTCAATGATCACGCAAACCAGTTGTCACGGAATGACTCACAGGATCGAGTACGCAAAAGCTCGAACCGTGCGTCGATCATAGGATAACCAGCAGGGAGTAACGATGACTCAGGATAAGAGTAAATCCACGCGTGACTCAGGCCCAATCGAACCCACCCACGGCTCGATCTCAACGCCCAAGTCCCGAGCGACCTTCGCAGAGGAAAAACACCTTATTGAGGGAAATCTTCACAACGGCATCGAAAGCGGCAAATTCTTCCCGAAGACCACGGGCGGGCTGGCCGATCCCTATGCCAAAGACGACGTGAAGAATATTGCGCCACCGGTCGATGGCAAGATCGCCAGCGGCGAAAGGCCGGGCGCTGCCTACCTGGACCGCACAGATGTGGCCTGGGACAAGCATGATGTGACCAGCGGCACTCCGCTGGAGTTCGTGTGGAGCTTCAGTGCGCGCCACAAGTACCGCCGTTTCAACTACTTCATTACCAAAGCCGGATGGGACTCGACTCAGCCGCTTTCGCGTGCACAGTTCGAACCTGAGCCCTTCGCCACTTTCCTCAATGAAAGACAACCTTATTGGAGCTACTCGGATGAAGAAATGTGGCCGGAGCAACCGACCAAGCACACCCTGAAGATGCCTGAGCGCGACGGTTATCATGTGCTGCTTGGGGTATGGGAAATTGCCGAGACCGATAAAGCCTTCTATCAGGTGGTCGACCTGAATTTCGTCTCCAATTAAAGGTGGGACCGGGCGACTCCCGTAGACGGCACCTTGTCGCTCGTCATGAGGCAGAAGAGGCCATGGCTGGTCTATAGTCAGAGCAACTGACGAGGGGCCTGCCATGACCACTTCTGCCGACGAACGCCGCCGTTTCCAGCGCATCGATTTCGACGCCCCTACCGAATTGCGCCAGGGCGATCGCCGTTGGCCGGTGAAGCTGCTGGACCTGTCGCTCAAGGGCCTGCTGATCGAATGCCCTTCGCCCTGGGATGCCGACCTGACCCAGGATTTCGACGCGATCATCCACCTCGACCGCACTGTGCGCGTGCAGATGCAGGTGGAATTACGCCATGAAGAAGCAACCCGCCTGGGTTTCGTCTGCCTCTATATAGACGTCGAATCGATGACCCACCTGCACCGTCTTGTGGAACTGAACGTAGCCGACAGCACCGAAATGATGCGTGAGCTGCGCGAACTCATCGAATAATGGAATCTCTTAGCTAGCTAACAGCATCCCCACCTATTGTTTCTTGTCTACCCAGACAGCTTTATGCCTGGGCATTGACGCTTTGTACACACCCTTCTAATACAGCCTCTGACGACTTGGTACGCGATCTGCATTGCCGTCCTGCACACATTGCAAGGCTAGCTGTCCGCGCTCCGATCAAAATATTGTATACAATTTATGTAGCAATCATTTGTAGGAAATGTCTACAGTAACGCCACAACAATAAACAGAGAGCCTGCTCCATGACTACGTCCCCTAGCACGTCTCCCGCCAAGCGCCCCGAGGATGAAAACCTCGGGCTTGGTGCCAACCTGGCCTATGGTCTGCAGCATGTGCTGACCATGTATGGCGGGATCGTCGCGGTACCCCTGATCCTGGGCCAGGCCGCCGGCCTCAACGGTGCCGAGATCGGCATGCTGATTGCCGCTTCGCTGTTTGCCGGTGGCCTGGCGACCCTGTTGCAGACGCTGGGCATCCCGTTCTTCGGTTGCCAGCTGCCGCTGGTACAGGGCGTATCGTTCGCCGGTGTGGCGACCATGGGTGCCATCCTCAGCAGCGAGGGCGGTGGCGGCTTGCCGGGCGTGCTCGGCGCAGTCATGGCGGCTTCGTTGATCGGCTTCCTGATCACCCCAGTGTTTTCGCGCATCACCAAGTTCTTCCCGCCGCTGGTGACCGGCATCGTCATCACCACCATCGGCCTGACCCTGATGCCGGTCGCTGCGCGCTGGGTGATGGGCGGCAACAGTGCCTCACCAGAGTTCGGTAGCATGGCCAACATCGGCCTGGCCGGCTTGACCTTCGCCATCGTGCTGGTGCTGAGCAAGCTGGGCAGCGCGACCATCTCGCGCCTGTCGATTCTGCTGGCCATGGTGATCGGCACGCTGATCGCCTGGGCGCTGGGCATGACCGACTTCAGCAAGGTCAGCCAAGGCCCGATGTTCGCCTTCCCTACCCCGTTCCACTTCGGCATGCCGGAATTCCACATCGCCGCGATCCTGTCGATGTGCATCGTGATCATGGTGACCTTGGTGGAAACCTCGGCCGACATCCTCGCCGTGGGCGAGATCATCGACACCAAGGTCGACTCCAAGCGCCTGGGCAATGGCCTGCGGGCCGACATGGCATCGAGCATTCTGGCGCCGATCTTCGGCTCGTTCACCCAGAGCGCCTTCGCTCAGAACGTCGGCCTGGTGGCCGTGACCGGGGTCAAGAGCCGCTATGTGGTGGCCACCGGTGGCGTGATCCTGGTGGTGCTGGGCCTGTTGCCAGTGATGGGCCGGGTGATTGCCGCCGTACCGACTCCAGTGCTGGGTGGCGCGGGCATTGTGCTGTTCGGCACCGTGGCCGCCAGCGGCATCCGCACCCTGTCGAAGGTCAACTACAAGAACAACGTCAACCTGATCATCGTCGCCGCCTCGCTGGGCTTCGGTATGATCCCGATCGCTGCGCCGACCTTCTACCACCAGTTCCCTAACTGGTTCGAGACCATCTTCCACTCCGGCATCAGCTCGGCGGCAATCATGGCCATCCTGCTGAACCTGCTGTTCAACCACTTCAAGACAGGCAACTCGGAGAACCAGTCGGTATTCGCCGCAGCCTACGAGCGCACCATCCAGTATTCGGACATCTCGTGCCTGCGTGATGGTGACTACTTCAAGGATGGCAAGCTGTTCGATGCCGATGGCAACGAAGTGCCGGTAATGGAGCTGGACGAGCACGGCAACCAGGCGCCCAGGCGCAGTGCTGTTGCCGAGCATTGACCGCTGACTGAGCGGTGAGGTGGGGGGAGCCGATGCGCATCGTCGGCTCCCCTTTTTCATTTACTCGAACAGCGCATCCAGCGCCTGCTCCAACCGGGTCACTGCAATGACCTGCAACCCTGCTGGCGGCTCCTTCGGCGCATTGCCCTTGGGCACGATGGCGCGCTTGAAGCCGTGCTTGGCTGCTTCCTTCAAGCGCTCCTGGCCACTGGGCACAGGCCGCACCTCGCCCGACAAGCCAATCTCGCCAAACACCAGCAGCCCATGGGCCAACGGCCGGTTGCGCAGGCTGGACATCACCGCCGCCAGCAGCGCCAGGTCCGAAGCCGTCTCCAGCACCTTCACCCCACCGACCACGTTAAGAAACACGTCCTGGTCATGGGTAGGAATGCCACCATGGCGGTGCAGTACCGCCAGCAGCATGGCCAGGCGGTTCTGGTCCAGGCCCAGGGTGACCCGCCGAGGGTTGGCCAGGTGGCTGTCATCGACCAGCGCCTGCACCTCTACCAGCATCGGCCGGGTGCCTTCCCAGGTGGCCATGACCACACTCCCCGGCACTTCTTCCTGGGTGCGATTGAGGAAGATCGCAGAGGGGTTGGAAACCTCTTTCAGGCCACGGTCGGTCATGCCGAACACGCCCAGTTCGTTGACCGCGCCGAAGCGGTTCTTCACTGCCCGCAACAGCCGCAGTCGGCCGTCGGACTCGCCCTCGAAATACAGCACGGTATCGACCATGTGCTCCAGCACCCGCGGCCCAGCCAGCGAGCCTTCCTTGGTGACGTGGCCAACTAGGAAGATCGCCGTGCCGCTCTGCTTGGCATAACGCACCAGCAAGGCCGTGCTTTCGCGCACCTGGGCCACACCGCCAGGGGCGGACTGCAACTGCTCGGTAAAGATGGTCTGGATCGAGTCGATCACCATGACCCGGGGCTTTTCTACCCGCGCAGTGGCGATGATGGTTTCGATGCAGGTCTCCGTCATCACCTTGAGCTGGTCCTGGGGCAAGCCCAGGCGCCGCGAGCGCATGGCCACCTGTTGCTGCGACTCCTCACCGGTGACGTACAGCGCCGGCAGGCCCACGGCGATGTTGCACAGTGTCTGCAGCAGGATGGTCGATTTACCGATCCCCGGGTCACCGCCGATCAGCACCACCGAGCCATCGACCAGGCCGCCACCGAGTACGCGGTCGAGTTCGGTGCTGCTGGTGGTGAAGCGCGGAATTTCTTCGACGCTGACTTCGGCCAGGGTCTTGATCTGCGCCTGTTGCCCGGTCCAGCCGGCGCGGCCGCTGGAGGCCGCCGCGCCGCCGCTTTCGATCATGGTTTCGACCAGGGTGTTCCAGGCCCCGCAGTCGGCACACTGGCCGGCCCATTTGGGGAAGGTAGCGCCGCACTCGGTGCAGCCATACAAACGCTTGGCCTTGGCCATGGGGCAGGGTCTCCTGGAAAAAAACCGCCATCATAGCCGAGGGCGACGTGTCTCGAACGCGTCGAGATGCGACAAAACTATTCGTTCTAACCGCAGTCACTACCCCTGAAGCCAACGCATGAAGCGTTTGAGTGGCTTACACTGCGTTTACCTCACCATTTGTTACAAGGAATCAAACATGGGCATGCTCAGTGAGTTCAAGGCCTTCGCGGTCAAAGGTAATGTCGTCGACATGGCGGTCGGTATCATCATCGGCGCGGCCTTCGGCAAGATCGTCTCCTCGTTCGTCGGGGACGTGGTCATGCCACCACTGGGGCTGCTGATCGGCGGCGTCGACTTCAGCGACCTGGCAATTACCCTCAAGGCTGCTGAAGGTGATGTACCGGCCGTGGTGCTGGCCTACGGCAAGTTCATCCAGACCGTGGTCGACTTCATCATCGTCGCCTTCGCCATCTTCATGGGCGTGAAAGCGATCAACAAGCTCAAGCGTGAAGAAGCCGTTGCACCCACCACTCCGCCGGTGCCGACGCCTCAGGAAACCTTGCTGACCGAGATCCGCGATCTGCTCAAGGCGCAGAACCAGAACCGTCTGCCCTGAAACAGCAGGGGCCGCTTCGCGGCCCCTCTGCATTACCAGTAGTTTTCCACCGCCACCTGCCCCGGCCGCTTGCTCAGGCTCAGTTGCAGGTCACGCGCTTTGAGCACCTTGCGTGTCTCGTCGATCATCTGCGGGTTGCCACAGAGCATGATCCGCGAATGCTCGGGCGACAGTTCCAGCCCTGCCGCCTTTTCCAGCTCGCCATTTTCGATCAGCGTGGTGATGCGCGCATTCAATGCCCCTGGGTGCTGCTCACGGGTCACCACCGGAATGAACTGCAGCTTGCCAGCAAATTCGGACAGATAATCACGCTGCTCCAACCCGGCGATGTCGTCTACATACGCCAGCTCCTTCGCCTCACGGACCGAATACACCAGCTTTATGTTGTCGAAGCGCTCCCAGGCTTCGAAGTCCTGCAGGATCGACATGAAGGGTGCAATGCCGGTACCGGTGGCCAGCAGCCACAGGTCGCGGCCACCGACAAAGCGGTCAAGGGTCAGATAACCGAACGCCTGACGGTCGATCAACAGGGTATCGCCCTCTCCCAGACGGCTCAGCTCACTTGTGAACTCCCCGCCCGGTACTACGATTGAAAAGAAGTCGAGGTATTCGTCATGGGGGGCGCTGACCATGGAGTAGGCACGCCAGACCACGCTGCCATCAGCCTTGCTCACGCCCAGCCGGGCAAACTGGCCGGCCCGAAAGCGAAACCCTGGGTCGCGCGTAACCCGCAAGCTGAACAGGTTCGGCGTCAGCGGCTGGACGTCGAGCAGGGTCTGGCAGGTAAATTTGTCGGCACTGGCGGTCATGACGGGCTCCATCGATAGCGTGCGCCCAGTGTCGCGCAAAGCGGACAGGATAAAAACCGCAAGAGTGTAGGGGCACAGCCTACTGCCCCGATTGTTACGTCATAAATGCATGACCGCTGTTACAAATAATCCCATCATAACGCTCAGACTTTTCCTACACTCTTCCCGGCAGCAAATGGAATGGATGCCAGAAACGGAAGGAGGTCGAGAGATGTTTCAATGGAACCATGAGCATCTTCACAAGCTGGTCAGCGAGAGCACGCCGCAAAAGGTGTTCGACCTTGCGGTGCACCTTGCCCAGGACCTAGGCATGGAATTCATGGGCCTGAAGCTTCGCATTCAACTCGCTGCCCAGTCTCCCCACTTGTACCTTTACAGCAACTACCCCGTCGAGTGGATCGAGCGTTATCAGCGCGACGACTTCTACAAACAGGACGCTGCTGCTATCCGTAGCCACGCCTCGACCATGCCGGTGCTATGGACCGACGAACTGTACCGTGACGTGCCCCACTACCGCGAACAAGCCTGCGCGCATGGCCTGCGCCATGGCTGGACACAATCCCTGCATGACCTTCAGCACAACGAAAGCCAGGTCAGTGTGTGCCGGCCACTGGGCGAAGTGAAGATTGCCGAACTGTATGACAAGGCCAGCAAGGTGCAGTGGTTGTGCCACACCCTGCACGCGATCATCAGTGAATATCACTTGGCCAGAATCAGTGTGCCGCTGAAGATGAGCGACCGCGAAATCGAAGTGCTCAAGTGGTCGGCAGCCGGCAAGACCGCAGCCGATGTGGCCTGCATCCTGTCGCTGTCGCAGAGTACGGTGAACTTTCATATTCGCAGCGTGATCACCAAGACCAACGCCGCCAACAAGGCCGGTGCCATCGCCACCGCCATGATGCGCGGCCTGATCGAACACTAGCCAGGCCTGCGGCGTCGCGCAAAGCCCTGTAGAATCGCGCAGCAAAGCTCGTGGCGAACCGCCGTGGGCAGATCCGTACCCGAGCCAGACGCCATGCCCCTGTTGACCACCCCCTACGCCGAACTCGACCTGATCCGACAGCCGGACCAGGCCAACGACCCGCTGCAGGCCTTCGATGCCGCCGATGAATACCTGCTCGAGCAATTGCACGCGCAGGGCTTGGTAGCCGGCAGCCGCGTGCTGGTGCTCAACGACAGTTTCGGCGCCCTGGCGGCCAGCCTGGCCGGGCACCTGCAAGTGGTCAGCAGCGGCGATTCGCACCTGGCGCGCATTGCCCTGGAGAAGAACCTGGCACGCAATGACAAGGCCTTCGACAGCGTGCCCTTCGTGCCGGCAAGCGAACACTGGCAAGGCCCGTTCGACCGCGTGCTGGTGCGCGTGCCCAAGACCTTGGCGCTGCTCGAAGAACAACTGATCCGCCTGCAAGGCCACCTGGCACCCGGCGCCCAGGTGATTGCAGGTGCCATGATCAAACACTTGCCGCGAGCGGCCGGCGACCTGATGGAAAAGTACATCGGCCCGGTGCAAGCCTCACTGGCGCAGAAAAAGGCCCGCCTGCTGACCGCCTCGGTCGCCGACCGCCCTGCTGCCAAGTCGCCGTACCCGACCCGCTATCTGCTCGATACGCCGGCCCTTGAACTGCTCAACCATGCAAATGTGTTCTGCCGCGAGGGCCTGGACATCGGCACCCGTGCCTTCCTCCCCCATTTGCCGCGCAACCTGGGCAACGCCCGCGTTGCCGACCTCGGCTGCGGCAACGGCGTGCTCGCCATTGCCAGCGCTCTGGCCAACCCGGACGCGCACTTCACCCTGGTCGATGAATCGTACATGGCCGTGCAATCGGCGCAGGAGAACTGGCAGGCTGCCCTGGGTGAGCGGCCGGTAACGGTGATGCCGGGTGATGGCCTGGCCGGGGTGGAGAAACAGTCGCTGGATGTGGTGCTGTGCAACCCGCCGTTCCACCAGCAGCAGGTGGTGGGTGACTTCCTGGCCTGGCGCATGTTCCAGCAGGCGCGTGAGGCGCTGGTGGTGGGTGGTGCACTTTACATCGTCGGTAATCGCCACCTGGGCTATCACAGCAAACTGGCGCGGTTGTTCCGTGGCGTGGAGCAGGTAGCGGCGACGCCAAAGTTCGTGATCCTCAAAGCCCGCAAGTAAACGTTCAGGGCCCTCTCGCCGGCAAGCCGGCGAGAGGGCCCTGATGGCCTGAATCAATGGGTGGTCAGGCCCGCTGCCCCCATGAACAGCCTCATCACCCAGGCCGCCACGCCCAGCGCTGCCACGCTCATCGCCCAGATCAGCACCAGCCAACCCAATCGCTGCCACAGCGGTTTCTTCTCTTCCAGGCCATGTTTACCGGTCATCATGGCGCCCTCCTAGTGATAGCCGTCTTCATGGGTCACCTTGCCCCGGAACACGTAGTAGCTCCAGAAGGTATACATGAGGATGAACGGCAGGATGAACAACGTGCCCACCAACATGAAGCCCTGGCTCTGCGGTGGCGCTGCGGCCTCCCAGATCGAGATCGACGGCGGGATGATGTTCGGCCACAGGCTGATGCCCAGCCCGCTGTAACCCAGGAAGATCAATACCAGGGTGAGCAGGAATGGCGTGTAGTGCGCATTGCGTGCCACCGCCTTGAGCAAACCGTAGAAGGTCACCAGGACCAGCAGCGGCACTGGCATGAACCAGAACAGGTTGGGCATGCTGAACCAGCGGTCGGCAATCTGCGGATAAGCGATCGGGGTCCACAGGCTGACGATGCCGATGACTGCCAGCAGTACCAGCGCCAGCGGCCGGGCAAGGTCGTGCATCTTCAGTTGCAAGTCGCCCTCGGTCTTCATGATCAGCCAAGTACAGCCCAGCAAGGTGTAGGCGACGATCAGGCCAATGCCGCAGAACAGGCTGAACGGTGTCAGCCAGTCGAGGGTGCCTCCGGCGAAATGCCGATCGACTACCTTGAAGCCTTCGAGGAAGGCACCCAGCGCCACGCCCTGAAAGAAGGTGGCGACCAGTGAGCCACCGATGAACGCCTTGTCCCACACATGACGCTTGTCGGCCTTGGCCTTGAAGCGGAACTCGAAAGCCACGCCACGGAATATCAAGCCGATCAGCATCAGGATCAGCGGCAGGTACAACGCTTCGAGCACCACGGCGTAGGCCATCGGGAACGCCCCGAACAACCCGGCGCCGCCCAGCACCAGCCAGGTTTCGTTGCCGTCCCACACGGGGGCAACGGTGTTCATCATCACATCGCGGTCACGCTCGCCCTTGACGAAGGGGAAGAGCATGCCGATGCCCAGATCGAAGCCATCCATCACCACGTACATCATGACGCCGAAGATGATGATCACGGCCCAGATCAGCGGAAGGTCGATACCCATGGCTCAGTTCCCCTTGCTCAGGCTGGCGGATTCGGCCTCACGGCCATCATCAGCGGCAGACAGCGGCCGCGCCGGTGTGCGTGTGGTGCCAGGGCCTCCGGGGTTGTGCTCGTCACCCTCGCCCGTCTGCGGCCCTTTGCGCACCAGGCGCATCATGTAGCCAAGGCCGGTGCCGAACAGGGCGAAGTACACCACCACGAATGCCACCAGGGTGAAACCGAGCTGTGCATAACTGTGGTTGGACACGCCATCGGCGGTGCGCATCAGGCCATACACCACCCACGGCTGGCGGCCAATCTCGGTGGTGAACCAGCCGGCGAGCAGCGCGACCAGGCCAGAGGGGCCCATCCACAGGGCCACATGGAGGAACGGCCGCGAGGTGTAGAGTGTGCCGCGCTTGCGCAGCCACAGGCTCCACAGCCCGACGAAGATCATCAGGAAGCCGAGCCCGACCATGACCCGGAACGACCAGAACACGATGGTCGAGTTGGGCCGGTCTTCAGGCGGGAACTCCTTCATCGCCGGCACCTGTTTGTCCAGGCTGTGGGTCAGGATCAGGCTGCCGAGCGCCGGGATCTCGATCTTGAAGCGGGTGGTTTCGGCCTTCATGTCGGGGATGCCGAACAAGATCAGCGGGGTCGATTCACCGGGCACGTTCTCCCAGTGGCCTTCGATCGCAGCGATCTTCACCGGCTGGTGCTTGAGCGTGTTGAGGCCGTGGAAGTCACCGATCACCGCCTGGATCGGCGCGACGATGAGTGCCATCCACATGGCCATCGAGAGCATCTTGCGCACCGCCGGGTTGTCACGCCCGCGCAGCAGGTGCCAGGCCGCCGAAGCACCGACGAAGAAGGCCGTGGAAACGAACGCGGCCGTGGCCATGTGCATCAGGCGATAGGGGAACGATGGGTTGAACACCACCGCCAGCCAGTCCACTGGCACCACCCGGCCATCGATGATCTCGTGGCCTTGAGGGGTCTGCATCCAGCTGTTGGACGCCAGAATCCAGAAGGTCGAGACCAGGGTGCCGAGCGCGACCATCACCGTGGAAAAGAAGTGCAGGCCACGGCCGACACGGTTCCAGCCGAACAGCATGACGCCAAGGAAGCCCGCCTCGAGGAAGAAGGCGGTCAGCACTTCATACGTCAACAATGGGCCGGTGACGGCACCGGCGAAGTCCGAGAACCGGCTCCAGTTGGTGCCGAACTGGTAAGCCATGACCAGGCCCGAGACCACGCCCATGCCAAAGTTGACGGCGAAGATTTTCGACCAGAAGTGGTAGAGATCACGGTAGACCTGGTAGTGGGTCCGCAGCCAGAGGCCTTCGAGGACTGCCAGGTAGCTCGCCAGGCCGATGGTGATGGCCGGGAACAGGATGTGGAACGACACGGTAAAGGCAAACTGCATTCGGGCGAGCTCTAAGGCCTCTATTCCGAACATGGTGCTTCCTCTTCAGATAATCCGGCGTCCGGGCTTGTGGCCCCGTCGCCCACTGCCCCCACGGTAGTCGAGTGCGGCACGTTGGAATTGTTCTGTTCGATCGCAGGGATTCCGGCCCGAGGGCCAATTCGTTAGATCTGGAACGATTGATCCAAGTCAACGATTACTAGGAAGCATAGCCCCGAATGGCCCACCGGGCCGTGTGGTTGTTTGCCGCGTGACCGGTTGCCCCACCCTCTTTCGCGAAACGTGAAAAAGTGCCGATCACGGCAAACAGTAACCGTTTGTTACAAACAGATGATACGCTGCGGGCCCCTCTACTGCGCCGAGGCCAACAGGTTTCCGATGTCCGATTCCGCACCGCAGTTGTTGCGTCATCACCGCCCGTTCATCGCTTTCTGGCTGGCCCGGGTGTTCACCGCCAGCGGCTTCCAGATGCTCACCGTGGCCATTGGCTGGCATCTCTACCAGCTGACCGGCAATGTGCTCGACCTGGGCCTGGTGGGCCTGGTCGAATTCGCCCCGCGGGTATTGTTCATGCTGCACACCGGGCACGTCGCCGACCGCTATGACCGGCGCAAGGTCGCGGCGCTGTGCCAGACCTTGCAGGGGTTGATCGCCCTGGCGCTGGCCGTGGGCAGCGCCACCGACAACGTCAGCCGCGAACTGATTTTCGTGCTGGCCTTCCTGCTCGGTGCCACCCGCTCGTTCGAGATGCCGGCGACCCAGGCGCTGCTGCCCAACGTGGTACCTGCCGGGCTGTTCCCGCGCGCGGTGGCCGCTTCGGCCTCGGCGACCCAGGCCGCCACCATCGTCGCCCCGGCCGTAGGGGGCTTCCTGTACGCATTTGGCAGCATCTGGGTGTACGGCCCGACTGTCGCCCTGTACGCCATCGCCTGCCTGCTGATGCTCAGCCTCGACTCGCGCCAGCAGGTGCCTCAGCGTGGCCGCGCCAGTATCGAATCGCTGATGGCCGGGATCCGCTTCATCCGCAGCCGACCCGACATTCTCGGTGCCATCTCGCTGGATCTGTTCGCCGTGCTGCTCGGTGGCGCCACCGCCTTGCTGCCGGTGTTTGCCAAGGACATCCTGCTTACCGGCCCATGGGGCCTGGGCCTGCTGCGCTCGGCGCCAGCGGTGGGGGCACTGCTGATGTCGCTATGGCTGGCGCGGTTCCCGGTGGAGCGCAAGGTCGGCCGCACCATGTTCACCGCCGTCGGGCTATTCGGCGTGGCGACCATTGCCTTTGGTCTGTCGACCTCGTTCTGGTTCTCGCTGGCAGTGCTTGTGGTGCTGGGCGCGGCGGACATGATCAGCATGGTCATCCGTGGCGCCTTCGTGCAGCTGGAGACGCCGGACGAGATGCGCGGGCGGGTGAGCGCGGTCAACGGGTTGTTCATCGGCGCGTCGAACCAGCTGGGCGAGTTCGAGTCCGGGGTGACGGCGCACTGGTTCGGCACGGTGCCGGCGGTGGTGATGGGGGGGGTCGGTACGCTGGTGGTGACCGGGGTGTGGATAAAACTGTTCCCCACACTGGCCAAGCGAGACCGGTTGCACAACGAATAATTCGCTCTCCTGTGCTGGCCTCTTCGCGGGTAAACCCGCTCCCACAGGGGGCCGCCCTTGCTATATCCCTGTGGGGGCGGGTTTACCCGCGAAGAGGCCGGCACAGGCTAGAGGTAACCCATTCCCCAACGGCGATAGGCCCCCGCCGAGCATGCTGGTATGATGCGCGGCTTTTTTCCGCCCCACACAAAACCACGGCATCCGCTACGGTCTGTGCTTTGCTGATGGGGTCGATACATTCACGGCGCGAGGGCGCCCTGGGGAGCGGGCATGCTGGAAAGGCTGTTTCAACTAAAAGCACACAACACCAATGTGCGCACCGAGATTCTTGCGGGCGTCACCACCTTCCTGGCCATGGCCTACATCCTGTTCGTCAACCCGAGCATTCTCGGCGAGACCGGCATGGACAAAGGCGCGATCTTCGTCGCCACCTGCCTGGCCGCCGCCATCGGTTCGACCACCATGGGCCTGATCGCCAACTACCCGATCGCCCTGGCGCCGGGCATGGGCCTGAACGCGTTCTTCACCTATACGGTGGTCCTGCACATGGGCCACACCTGGCAGGTGGCACTGGGCGCGGTGTTCCTCTCGGCGGTGATGTTCTTCCTGCTGTCGATCTTCCGCATCCGCGAATGGATCGTGAACAGTATCCCGCTGCCCCTGCGCTCGGCGATTGCTGCGGGTATCGGCCTGTTCCTGGCGTTCATCGCCCTGCATAATGCCGGCATCGTCGTCGATAACCCGGCAACCCTGGTGGGCCTGGGCGACCTCAAGCAGCCGGCACCGATCCTCGCTACCCTGGGCTTCTTTCTGATCGTTGGCCTCGAGTCGCTGAAGGTGCGAGGCGCGGTGCTGATCGGCATCCTCGCCGTCACCATCGCCTCGATCGTAATGGGCGTGACCCCGTTCGGTGGCGTGGTATCCATGCCGCCTTCGCTGGCACCGACCTTCCTGCAGCTGGATATCAAGGGCGCCCTCGACGTGGGCCTGGTGAGCGTGATCTTCGCCTTCCTGTTCGTCGACCTGTTCGACAACTCCGGCACCCTGATCGGTGTGGCCAAGCGCGCCGGCCTGATGGGCAAGGATGGCCACATGCCAAAGATGGGCCGCGCCCTGATCGCCGACAGCACCGCAGCCATGGCGGGCTCCCTGCTGGGCACCTCGACCACCACCAGCTACATCGAATCCGCTGCTGGCGTGAGCGCCGGGGGTCGCACCGGCCTGACCGCCATCGTGGTCGCCATCCTCTTCCTGCTGGCGCTGTTCTTTGCCCCGCTGGCCGGTAGCGTGCCCGCCTTCGCCACCGCCCCGGCGCTGCTGTTCGTTGCCGTGCTGATGGCTTCGGGCCTGGCGGAAATCAACTGGGACGACGTTACCGAAGCCGCCCCGGTGGTGGTGACCGCCCTGGCCATGCCGCTGACCTACTCGATCGCCAACGGCATTGCCTTCGGCTTCATCTCCTGGACCGCCGTCAAGCTGATCTCTGGCCGCCACCGCGACCTGAACCCGGCCCTGGTGATCCTTTCCATCCTGTTCGTCATCAAGCTGGGCTGGTTCAACGCATGAGTGCTGTCTTCGATCCCACCGCCTACGACACCCAGCTTGAGGGCAAAGTCGCCCGTCTGCGCGAGTTGCTGGCGCCCTTTGGCGCGCCGGAACCGGCCGTTTTCGACTCGCCGCGCGAGCACTACCGCCTGCGCGCCGAGTTCCGCCTGTGGCGTGAAGAGGGCCAGCGCCACTATGCGATGTTCGCCCCGGGCGATAAGCACAAGGCGATCCTGATCGACGACTTCCCCATCGCCAGCCAGCGCATCAATGCGTTGATGCCGCGCCTGAAAGCCGCCTGGCAGGCCAGCGAAGCGCTGAGCAACCGCCTGTTCCAGGTGGAGTTCCTCACCACCCTGGCCGGCGATGCCATGGTCACGATGTGCTACCACCGCCCGCTGGACGAAGCCTGGGAAGTGGCTGCCCGGCAGCTGGCCGAAGACCTCGGCGTGAGCCTGATTGGCCGCTCGAAGGGCAAACGCCTGGTGATCGGCCGCGATTACGCGGTGGAAAAGCTCGATGTCGCCGGCCGTGTGTTCAGTTACCGCCAGCCAGAAGGTGCGTTCACCCAGCCCAACGGCGCGGTGAACCAGAAGATGCTGAGCTGGGCCTTCGAGGCCATCGGCGAGCGTGAGGACGACCTGCTGGAGCTGTATTGCGGCAACGGCAACTTCACCCTGCCGCTGGCCACACGCGTGCGCCAGGTACTGGCCACCGAGATCAGCAAGACCTCGGTCAATGCCGCGCTGAGCAACCTCGACGAGAACGCTGTGGATAACGTGCGGCTGGTGCGCCTGTCGGCAGAAGAGCTGACCCAGGCGCTGAATGACGTGCGCCCGTTCCGCCGGCTGGAAGGGATTGACCTGAAAAGCTACGCGTTCGGCACGGTGTTCGTCGACCCGCCGCGTGCCGGCATGGACCCGGACACCTGCGAGCTGACCCGGCGTTTCGAGCGAATCCTGTACATCTCGTGCAACCCGGAGACGCTGGCGGCGAACATTGCCCAGTTGCAGGACACGCACCGCATCGAGCGTTGTGCGTTGTTCGACCAGTTCCCCTATACCCACCACATGGAAAGTGGCGTCCTGCTGGTTCGGCGCTGACTGATAAATCGCTGGGGGCGCTGTGCGGCCCTTTCGCAGCACAAGGCCGCTCCTACAGGGGAACGCATATTCCTGTAGGAGCGGCCTTGCGCCGCGATGGGCTGCAACGCAGCCCCAAGGGTTTGTATCAGAAGTCGAAGAACACCGTCTCTCCTTCCCCTTGAATGCGGATATCGAAGCGATACGCCGTCTTCCCGTCCACCTCGCAACGCTTGGCAATCAAGGTTTCGCGGCGCTGCGGCTGCTCGATCAGGTTGAGCACCGGGCACTTCGCGTTGGCCTCGGCCTCGTCATCGAAATACAGGCGCGTGTGCAGGTGGATGTTGATCCCCCGGGCAAACAGGCTGATGTTGATGTGCGGCGCCATCGGCACGCCTGCGGCATTGTTCACCACACCTGGCTTGACCGTGTGCACGGTCCACTCGCCGGCATCGAAGGTGGTGGCGGTGCGGCCGAAACTGTTGAAAGCGTTTTCCAGGTTGTAGGCATCCTGGTACTGGCCATTGGCATCGGCCTGCCACAGTTCCAGGAACGAATCACGCACCAGGTGGCCGTTGCCGTCATACACCTGGCCGATCAGCAGGATGTGCTCGCCAGCAGCGTCCGGCTTGGCCAGGCGGTTCCAGATTTCCTGGTCGCGGGTCGGGTTGCCAGCCGCTTCCAGGGCAAGGCCGATGTGCACGTAGGGGCCGGCGGTCTGCGAGGGGGTTTCCGGCAGCAGTTCGATAGGCATGACGGGGTCCTCAGCAGTTTTCGAAGTGGGTCTTGCGCTGGCCGCGCAGCACGATGTCGAAGCGATACGCCAGGCAGTCCATCGGGTTGGCGTTGCTCATGTCGAGCTTGGCAATCAACTGCTGCACCGCTTCGGGGTTGGCGATCGACTTGACGATCGGGCACATCGGGATCAGCGGGTCGCCCTCGAAATACAGCTGGGTGATCAGCTTGGTGGCGATCGACGGGCCGCTGATGGCGAAGTGGATGTGCGCCGGGCGCCAGTCGTTCGGGCCATTGCGCCATGGGTATGGGCCCGGCTTGATGGTGCGGAAACTGTAGTATCCGTCGCGGTCGGTCAGGCAGCGGCCGACACCACCGAAATTCGGGTCCAGCGGCGCCAGGTAGCGGTCGTTCTTGTGGCGATAACGGCCGCCGGCATTGGCTTGCCACATCTCCACCAGGGTATTCGGTACCGGCTTGCCGTACTGGTCGACGACGCGGCCGGCAACGATGATGCGCTCGCCGATCGGCAAGCCGCCGTTGTTGAAGTTCAGCAGCAGGTCATGGTCGTGGGCCCCGAAGCCCAGGTGGGAAAAGTCCGGGCCGGTGGTTTCGCTGATCGACTGCGGGATACTGACCAGTGCCTGGCGCGGCGAGCGGGCAACGGACGTCTTGTAGTCAGGCGTCAGGGCCTTGGGGTGCCAGTTGCGATCACGGATCACGAAGCGGCTGTTGTCCTGGGCGGGCATGCCGGATTCCTCTCTTGGAATTATGAAAACGCCTGTACACGGCAGGCGGACTTGCAGTTTCAGATAGGTCGGGCCAGATGAATATTGAAATCAGCCACCCAATACATAACCAAATGGTTATGCATTAGTACCTTTGGCTGGGGTGAACTAATCTTTATCCCCATGTTTCACGCTCTGGAGAGCACTTCATGGAATGGCGAAAAGGCCGGCGCAGCGACAACGTGGTCGATGCCCGTGGCGAAGGTGGCGGTGGCGGCGGCATGCGCTTTGGCGGCGGCAAGGGGCTGGGGCTGGGGGCGATATTGCTGATCGTTGGCATCGGCTGGCTCACCGGCCAGGACCCACTGCAGATCCTCGGCCAGCTCGCAGGGCAGATGGACCAGCAGCAACATCAGGCAGCGCCGGCTGGCGCAGGCGGCAAGGCGCCGCCGGCCAATGACGAGCAGGCGCAGTTCGTCGCCTCGATCCTGGGTGACACCGAGGATACCTGGAAGGCCCTGTTTGCCCAGGCAGGCAAGCAATACCGCGATCCCAAGCTGGTGCTGTTCAGCGGCCAGGTGAACTCCGCCTGCGGGTTCGCTTCCGCGGCGGTCGGGCCTTTCTACTGCCCGGCGGACCAACGTGTCTACCTGGACATGTCGTTCTTCCGCGAGATGGAAAACCGCTTCGCCGCAGCGGGTGATTTCGCCCAGGCTTACGTGATCGCCCACGAGATCGGCCACCACGTGCAGACCTTGCTAGGTGTGTCGGCCAAGGTCGATGCCGCACGGCGCGGCGGCCAGCGCATGGAGGGCGACAATGGCCTGCTGGTGCGCCAGGAGCTTCAGGCTGACTGCCTGGCCGGAGTGTGGGCGTATCAGGCGCAGAAACGGCTGAACTGGCTGGAACCTGGCGATGTAGAAGAAGCACTGAATGCGGCCAATGCCATTGGCGATGACCGGCTGCAGCAGCAAGGCCAGGGGCGCGTAGTACCCGACTCGTTCACCCATGGCACCTCGGCGCAGCGGGTGCGCTGGTTCAAGGCCGGGTTTGCCCAGGGTAATGTGAACAGCTGCGATACCTTCAGCGCGCGTAGCCTTTGAGATCTTGGGGCCGCTTTGCGGCCCATCGCCGGCAAGCGCGGCTCCCCGCTTGATCGATGTAGGCGCCGCGCTTGCCGGCGATGGGCTGCACAGCCGCCTGCGATCACCAAAGTTACAAATCAGCTGAAAAAGCGATTCAGCTTTCCCTTCGTCGTGCCGATAACACCTGCACGAATCAGCAGGCCCCAGAACAACAACGCCCTGCGATCGATGATCAAGTGAGCGAATGAATTTTCTGGAGAGCGTGCATGAACAGCTGGTTCGCCAACATCAGCGTCAACCTCAAACTCGGCCTGGGCTTCGGCCTGGTGCTGTTTCTAACCGGCCTGCTGGCCCTGACCGGCTGGACCAGCCTGGGCAGCCTGATCGACCGCAGCAACTGGATGGGCGACATCGGCCAGCTCAACAAGGACCTGACCGACCTGCGCGTGGCGCGCCTGCAATACATGATCGCCAACGGCGATGATGCCGCCGCCGCCAACACACAGGCCAAGCTCGACGCCTTCAGCAAGCAGCAGGAATACCTGGTCAGCACCTTCACCAGCCCGGCCAACGTCGAGCTGCTCAAGGAGCTGGGGCAGACCATCAGCGAATACAAGGTATCGCTGAACAAGATGCGCGCCGGCTACAAGAGTTCGCTGGCCGCCCGCGATGCGATGAACGTGTCGGCGGCCAAGGCCGATGAAGCGATGGAAACGCTCAGCCAGGACGTCATGTCCCGCCCCGAGGCTGACAGCGTGCGCCTGGCCCAGTACCAGCTGATCAGCAAGGCGCGCCAGCAACTGTTGCAGGTGCGCGTCGATGTGCGCGGCTACATTGCCGACAACAGCACCGCCAACGAGCAGGCCGCCCTGCGTCAACTGGAAGGTTCGCTGGCCGACATCGACAGCCTCAAGCGCCAGCTACCGGCCGAGGCACCCCGTGTTCAGCAGTTCGAACAGGCGGTACTGGCCTACCGCGATGCCGTGCGCCAGTTCCGCGATGCGGTCGCCGCCATTAACGTAGCCCGTGCGGAAATGACTGTGGAGGGTGCCGACATCGTCAAGCGCAGCGACGCGCTGTACAAGATCCAGATTGACCGCCGCGACGTCGAAAGCGCCCAGGCACGCAGCCTGCAGACCATCGCCACACTGTTGGCGCTGCTGGCTGGCGTGATCGCCGCGGTTGTCATCACCCGCCAGATCACCCGCCCACTGCGCGAGACCTTGCAAGCTGTCGAACGCATCGCCGCTGGCGACCTGACCCACGACCTGCGCGTCACCCGCCGCGACGAGATTGGTGTACTGCAACAAGGCATCGCGCGCATGGGCACCACCCTGCGCGACCTGATCAGCGGCATCCGTGACGGCGTCACCCAGATCGCCAGTGCCGCCGAAGAGCTGTCGGCGGTAACCGAGCAGACCAGCGCTGGCGCCAACAGCCAGAAAGTCGAGACCGACCAGGTGGCCACCGCCATGCACGAAATGGCCGCCACCGTTCAGGAAGTGGCGCGCAACGCTGAGCAAGCGTCGCACGCAGCCACCGGTGCCGACGACGAGGCCCGTGCCGGTGACCGCGTAGTAGGCGAGGCGATCAGCCAGATCGAGCGCCTGGCCGAAGAAGTGCACCGCTCCACCGAGGCCATGAACCTGCTGCAGCAGGAAAGCCAGAAGATCGGCAGCGTGATGGACGTGATCAAGTCGGTCGCCGAGCAGACCAACCTGCTGGCACTGAACGCCGCGATCGAGGCAGCCCGTGCCGGTGAGGCCGGCCGTGGCTTTGCGGTAGTGGCCGATGAAGTGCGTGGCCTGGCCCAGCGCACACAGAAGTCCACCGAAGAGATCGAAGAGCTGGTAGCCAGCCTGCAGCACGGTACCCAGCAAGTGGCCAATGCCATGCAGGGCAGCCGCACGCTGACCGACAGCAGTGTGGAGCTGGCGCGCAAGGCCGGGACTTCGCTGGAGAACATCACCAGCACGGTGTCGAGCATCCAGTCGATGAACCAGCAGATCGCTGCGGCGGCCGAGCAGCAGAGTGCGGTGGCTGAAGAGATCAGCCGCAGCATTCTGAATGTAAGGGATGTATCGGAGCAGACGGCCGCTGCCAGCGACGAGACAGCGGCGTCCAGCGTCGAACTGGCGCGCCTGGGTGGGCATCTGCAGATGTTGGTCAGCCAGTTCCGCGTCTGACCTCAAGAGCACGGGGCCGCTTTGCGGCCCTATCCGACCGGTCCGGCGCCCCGGCAATCTCGAATGTCATTACTTGACGATCATCCCTACCCCACGCCCACGCGGATCCGAAGCGGTCTCAAGCTGCGCCCCATTGACGCGGATCGCCTGGATATCGCCCATCTCCCAACCCTGGTCCTCCAGCACATAGCCCATCTTCTTCAGCTCATCAGCCACTGGCCCGGTCAGCGGCGCATAGCTGTCGAAGTAGATGGTGTCCTTGGGCAGTAATTGATGATGCACACGCTGCGCCGCCACGGCCTTCTCAAGCGGCATGCCGTAGTCGTACAGGTTGTTCATCACCTGGAAGATCGAGGTAAAGATCCGCGACCCACCCGGGGTGCCGATCACCAGCTCGACCTTACCGTCGCGGGTCATCAGGCTCGGGCTCATCGACGAAAGCATGCGCTTGCCCGGTTCGATGGCGTTGGCGTCGCCACCGACCACCCCAAATGCATTCGCTGCGCCCGGTTTGGCGCTGAAGTCGTCCATCTCGTCGTTGAGCAGGAAGCCTGCACCCTTGACCACCACGCCGCTGCCGTAATCGAGGTTGAGGGTGTAGGTGTTGCTGACCGCGTTGCCCTGCTTGTCGACGATCGAGAAGTGCGTGGTCTGGTGCGGTTCCAGCCCTGGCTTGACCTTGTCAGTCTCTGAAATGGCTTTCGGGTTGACCTGCGCAGCACGCTTGGCCAGGTAGTCCTTGGCTACCAGTTGGTCGACCGGCACCTTGGTGAAGGCCGGGTCACCGAGGTAGTCGGCACGGTCGGCGAACACACGTTTTTCGATCTCCGCCAGCAGGTGGATGTACTGCGCCGAGTTATGCGCCACGCCCTTGAAGTCCGCTGCGCGGTCTTCCTTGATGCCCAGCAGCTGGGCCAGGGCCACACCGCCGGAGCTTGGCGGTGGCGCGGTGTAGACCACGTTACCGCGCCAGCTCAGGGCCATTGGCTCGCGCCACACGGCCTTGTAGTCCTTGAGGTCGTCCTTGGTGATCAGGCCCTTGTCGGCCTGCATCTGCGCCACCAGCAGGTCGGCCGTCTTGCCCTGGTAGAACTCGCTCACGCCTTTGTCGGCGATGCGCTCAAGGGTCTGGGCCATTTCCGGCTGCTTGAACAGCTCACCGACCTTCATGTTGCCGAAGTAGTCGTTGAAGTTGGTCGCCGTCTTGAACATGCCTTGGGCATCGTTGCGATACTGGTACTGCTTTTCGGCGACCTTGAAGCCATTCTTCGCATAACCGATGGCCGGGGTCAGCAGCTCGCTCCAGGGCAGCTTGCCGAATTTCTGGTGGGCTTCCCACAGGCCCATCACCGTGCCGGGCACACCCGCGGCACGCACGCCGACCAGGCTCAGGTTTTCGATCACTTCGCCCTTGTCGTCCAGGTACATGTTGCGCGTGGCAGCCTTGGGCGCCACCTCGCGGTAGTCGAGGAAGTACGGCTTGCCGTCGACGAACAGGGTCATGAAGCCACCGCCACCGATGTTGCCCGCCTCGGGGTAGGTCACCGCCAGGGTGAACGCCGTCGCTACCGCAGCATCCACGGCGTTGCCGCCCTTCTTGAGAATGTCGGCGGCTACCTGTGCACCATATTGATCGGGCGCAGCCACGGCGCCACCTTCCAACGTGGCGGCATAAGTCGAGGAACAGCTCAGGATCGCGGCTGCCAGAGCCAGGTACTGAAACGGGACAATACGCATGACACTTCCTTGGTGTTGTTTTTGTTGAGCAGTCAGTAAGGCCGAAGCGTTTCGACTGTGCAATCAAACAGAGGACGTTTCGCCGCCTGTGGACAGGAACTGTCGCGTTCAGGCAACTCAGCAGGCGTACATCGCCAGCTTGCGCTGGATGAAGTCGAGGAAGCACTGGATGCGCAGGGCCAACTGCGTGTTGCGGTAATACACCGCGTGGATCGGCTGGCGGTAGCCGTTGCTGGCCTCGCTCAGCAGCACCTTGAGGCGGCCGGCGCGGATGTCTTCGTGGGTCATGAAGTGTGACAGCGAGACGATGCCCTCCCCGGCCAGCGCCAATTGGCGCAGGGTCTCGCCGCTGGAGGCGATCAATGCCGGGCGGATGCTCCAACGGTCACCCTGGGCATGACGCAGCGGCCACTGGTTGAGCGACTCAGGTTGGCTGAAGCCCAGCAGGCAGTGGCTGTTCAGGTCTTCGACCTTTTCCGGCGTGCCGTGTTGCTGCAGGTATTCCGGGCTCGCCAGCACTTGTACCGGGCTGCAGCCGAGCGAGCGAGCATGCAGGCTGGAGTCGGCGAGGTCACCAATGCGGATGGCCACATCGGTACTCTGCTCCAGCAGGTCGATGATCAGGTCGTCAGTGTTGAGCTCCAGCTCGATGCCGGGGTACTGGCGACGGAACTCGCCAATCCACGGCAGGATGGCGTGCAGCATGAACGGCGCGGCGGCGTTGATGCGCAGACGCCCGGATGGGGTCTGGCGGTTCATCGACAGGCGCTCTTCCATCTCGTCCATCTGTTCCAGCACCCGGCGCGAACATTCGAGGAAGAAGCGGCCTTCTTCGGTGAGGTCCATGCGCCGGGTGGTGCGGTTGACCAGGGTGGTGCCGAGTTTGGCCTCCAGGCGCGACAGCGTGCGGCTGACCGCCGATGGGGTCTGGCCCATCTGCTCGGCGGCAGCGGAGATCGAACCGCAATCAATGACGGCGACGAATACCTGGAGTTCTTCGGATCGGGTTTTCACGTGAGCGCCTGTGCCTGAACCATGCAGGGATTAGATAGCCTTGCCGAACACGTTGTCCAGATGCGCCTCATAAGCCGCCAACGCCGCCGGTACATCCGGGCGCTTCATTACATCCACCGCCAGGAAGGTCGGCAGGCCGGTCATGCCCAGGAACTGGTTGGCCTTGTGGAACGGGAAGTACACCGCATCCACACCTTTGCCCTCGAAGAAGTCGGTCGGGTCATCGAACGCCTGCTGCGGCGCATTCCAGGTCAGCGACAGCATGTACTGCTTGCCGTGCACCAGGCCACCGCTGCCGTACTTCTGCGAGTGGTCGGAACGGGTACGGCCGTCGTTGGCATAAAGGCTGCCGTGGCCGGCGGTGAAAACTTCGTCGATGTACTTCTTCACGGTCCACGGCGCGCCCATCCACCAGCCCGGCATCTGGTAGATGATCACATCGGCCCAGAGGAATTTTTCCACTTCGGCCTGGACGTCATAGCCACCGTCGATGAAAGTCTGCTGTACGTCGAAACCGGCACGGTCCAGGTGGGCCAGCGCGGCGTCGTGCAGGGTCTGGTTGAGGCGGCCGTCGGAGTGGGCGAACTGTTTGCCGCCGTTGAGCAGTAGGATGTTTTTCATGCTGGGCCTCGGGTCATAAAGGAATGACCGGCACCTTAATGGCTCGCGAGCGCGGGATACAGCAGGCGCGCGGCAAAATACAATTGATCTCAAGTCAAGAATTCGATACGCATTATTGCCGTAGAATCGATTCATCAATCACTTGGGAGCACCGATCCATGAGCGAGCAGCACGCGTTCATCCTCAAGGCCAAGACCCGCCCGGAAATGGCCGAAGCCTTCGAAACCCTGTTCCGCGCCTACGTCGAGCCAAGCCGCCAGGAACCTGGCTGCATCGAATACCACATGCTGCGCGACCAGCAGGACCCGAGCCTGTTCGTGTTCTATGAGGTGTGGGCCGACAAGGCGGCGCTGGACGTGCACTCGGCACTGCCGCATATGGTCGAGTTCTTCGAAAAGCGCATGGACTACCTTGAGCGCGATTTCGACATCCAGCCGATCGTGATGCTCAGCGCCTCGTCCGCTAACCGTTGATCAGCAAATGGCCGCCCAGCGCGGCCAGCCCGATGAAGAAGCAGCGCTTGAACAGCGCTGCACTGATGCGTTGGCGCAGCCACTGCCCGGCAAGCATGCCCAGCAGCGCCGGCGCCAGCATCAGCAGCGAAGCACCCAGCGCTTGCCCACCCAGCGCATCCTGCCCGGCCAGGCCACCGGCCAGGGCGAGGGTCGAGACCGTGAATGACAGGCCCAGCGCCTGAATCATCTCGTCGCGGCTAAGGCCCAGGCTCTGCAGGTAAGGCACCGCAGGCATCACGAATACGCCAGTGGCCGCAGTGACCAGGCCTGTCACTAGCCCGCAAATCGGGCCCAACCACCCTTCCCGCTCCGGTGCCACGCGCAAGGCCGGGCCTGCCAGCCCGTACAGCGCATAGATCACCAGCGCCGCCCCCAGCGCATGCACTGCCCACGGCCCGCTGTTGATACCCAGCCAGGCACTGCCAAGCAACGTGCCGACGAAAATCATCACCAGCATCGGCCCGAGCCTTCGCAACAGCGCCGGCAGATGCCCACCGGCAGCGAGCTGCCAGAGGTTGGTGAGCGTAGAGGGAACGATCAACAGCGCTGCAGCCTGCGCCGGTGACATAGCCAGCCCCAGCAGGCCCATGGCGATGGTCGGCAGGCCGAGGCCGATCACACCTTTGACGGCACCAGCCAGCAGGAAGGTGATGACCACCAGCAGCGTCAATGCCGGGCCGATGTTCTGGTAGAAAGCGATCAAGGTATCCATGGGCACCATGATGGCGCGCGGCGGTTGAACTGAAAATCTGCCCTATACTCAGCCAGACTCTCGCCAGGACAGAGGCAGATGCATTTCGACCTGATCGACCTCCGGCTTTTCCAGCACACCGCCGAGTGCGGCAACATCACCGCCGGCGCCCGCCGCAGCCATCTGTCGCTGCCTGCGGCCAGTGCACGCATCCGCGCCATGGAGGCCTCGCTCGGCACACCCTTGCTTGAGCGCAATCGCCGTGGCGTGCAGCCGACGCCCGCCGGGCAGGCGCTGTTGCAACATGCGCGGCAGATCGGCCAGCAGGTCGAGCGCCTGCAGTTCGACCTGGCCCACTATGCCAGGGGCCAGCATGGGCAGGTGCGGCTGCTGTGCAACACCGCTGCGTTGACCGAGTACTTGCCGGAGCTGCTGGCCAGCTACCTTGCCGACAACCCTGGGGTCGGCATCGACGTGCAAGAGCTGCCGAGCCTGCGTATCGTGCAGTCGATAACCCAGGGCATGGCTGATCTCGGCATCATTTCCACCGCAGCGCCCAGCGCGCATCTGCAGACCTTGCCATTTCGCGATGATCCGCTGGTGCTGGTAACGCCGCTGAGTCACCCCCTCGCTGCGGAGCCCGCACCGAGCTTCGTCGACTGCCTTGCCCATGGCCATGTCGGGCTGGGGGCGAACAGTGCCTTGTCGTTATACCTGGAAGAACAGGCTCTGCGCGAAGGCCAGCGCATGCAGGTACGGGTGCGGGCCGAAGGGTTTGACGGGGTGATACGCATGGTCGCCGGTGGCGCCGGTATCGGCGTGGTGCCGCTGGCATCGGTGCAGCGCTGGCAGGGGGTGTTGCCGATGCACTGGGTGGCACTGCGAGAGGACTGGGCCAACCGGCGGTTGCTGTTGTGCGCGCGGGATTTCGCCGGGTTACCAGGCTATTCGGCAGGGTTGGTCGAGCGATTGATCCAGGCCTGAAGGTTCGTCGTCGCCTGTACTCGGGCATTCGCGGGTGAACCCGCTCCCACAGGGATTGCGCTGACCTTGCATCCGGCATGATTCCCGCACTGGTTGCAATACGAATTCGTTCAGTGTGCGAGCGCCAGTTCTCTTAGAGCGGCCGACGCGAGAAATCCAGAACGAGAAGCATACCGATGGTCACGCTTCACTTTTTCATCGATCCGCTGAAGGAGGTTTTCCGGCAATGTTGCGTTGAACCGCACGGCCTTCCCCAAGTAAGGCGTGACATCGAAATCAACGACAGCCCAGACCCCGCCAGCATAATCGGAATTCGCCACATGGACGTCGACTTCCTGCGCTTGAGGAAGCGATTCGTTATCAGCAACCAATCCCTCAAAATGCAGCGCTAGCGCCTCCTGAACGTTCTCCAGTGCTTGGGCGACAGTCGAGCCCGCAGAGAAGCAACCAGGCACGTCGGGAACGGTCACGCCATAATCCGAATCAGCGTCCTTGTGCAATACGACCGGGAATTTCATTGCGCGTCTCCACTGATGTTCGAGCTATCGAAGCCACTGGACTGCTTCAAGCCAGCTTGCTTCAGGATGCTGTGTACGGTGCCTTTAGGAAGATCGCTCTTGGGATGAGGTACTGTCACCCTCCCCTTCTTCATCGGGTGCCTGAACTGGTGATGGCTGCCCTTGACCTCGACCTCGTACCACCCGTCCGCCTCAATGAGCTGGATCACTTCACGACTGCGCATACGCCCTTCCTTCGGCAGTCGATGTGTATGATACACACCGATTTGACCAAAACGAAGCGCAGTACACATCATGCACACTTCAGGCGACCAGCGGATGGTTCAGGCCACCAAGTAGGTCTCTACTTATAGCCCTGTAGGAAAATTGCATTCCTACCGTATACCCCCTAGGGGTATCACTTTAGATAAGACCGCAGCAACGCCGCCACCTTGTCCGCCTCTTCCTGCCGTTCCTCGGCACTCAGCCCTTGCGCCACCAGGTGCTCGCGGATGTGCCCTTCCATCACCTCGGCCATCAGCCCGTTCACCGCACCACGCACGGCGGCGATCTGCTGGAGGATCGCCAGGCAGTCCTTGTCCTGCTCCAGGGCGGTTTCCAGGGCGGCAGCCTGGCCTTTGATCTTGCGCACGCGGGTGAGCAGCTGCTTCTTGCTCTTGATCGTATGTGCCATTCGCTTTCACACCATGCTAGGTATACTGGGGTATAGTATATTTCTCGACATTCCGGGAGCATGATAAACCATGGCGACGCAAACCTCAGGCCGCTGGCAGCACAGCCACCAGTTCCACACCAGCAACCTCGGCGCCGAGCGCAAGACACGCCTGGCCGTGTGGCTGACGGCGATCATGATGGTGACGGAAATCGCCGGTGGCTGGTTCTTCAACTCCATGGCGCTGCTGGCCGACGGCTGGCACATGAGCTCGCATGCCCTGGCACTGGGTCTGTCGCTGCTGGCCTACGCTGCCGCCCGTCGTTATGCCAAGGACCAACGCTTCGCCTTCGGCACCTGGAAGATCGAGATCCTAGGCGGCTACTCCAGCGCCCTGCTGCTGCTCGGCGTGGCCGGGCTGATGGCCTTCCAGTCGGCCGAACGCCTGCTGACGCCGGGGCCGATCCACTATGACGAGGCAATCTTCATCGCGGTCATCGGTCTGGCCGTAAACCTGATCTGCGCCTGGCTGCTGCGCGACGATCACGATCATCAGCACCATGGCCATGGCCATGGCCATGGCCATCATCACGACCATGGCCATTACCACCACGACCTGAACCTGCGCTCGGCCTACCTGCACGTGATCGCCGATGCCGCAACGTCGGTACTGGCGATCATCGCCCTTCTAGCCGGCAAGTTCTGGGGCGCCAGCTGGCTCGACCCGGTGATGGGCCTGGTCGGTGCGTTGCTGGTGGCGCTCTGGGCTCGCGGCCTGCTGCGCGATACCGGCCGCGTCCTGCTGGATGCCGAGATGGATGCGCCAGTGGTCGAGGAGATTCGCGAGGTGGTCGCCGAGCTGCCGGTGCCTGCCACCCTCACCGACCTGCATGTGTGGCGCGTGGGCAAGGACCAATACGCCTGCATCCTCAGCCTGACCACCCAGGCAGCATTGAGCGCCGACAGTGTTCGCCAGGCACTGGGCGTGCATGAGGAACTGGCCCACATCACCGTCGAGGTCAACGCCCTGGCATAGCGCGGGCAGGCAGCTGGACGTCGAGCCCAGGCAACTGCGACTCGTCCATAGGCCCTATGGTGACCAGTCATTCAGCCAGTCACCAGGAGTTGTGCCATGTCCGATTTCATCACCGTCCTGCGCGAAACCTGCCCGACGCCGGTCGTGGACGCCACCAAGTGGAAGCGCATCGGCGGCGATCCACACACCGTCAACCTCAATGCCTACCTGTCGGCTGACGGCAGCAAGATCATGGGTACCTGGATCTGCACGCCGGGCAAGTTCGAGGTCAACTACGAGAAGTGGGAGTTCTGCCACTTCCTCGATGGCTACTGCATCATCACCCCGGAAGGCGAAGCGCCGAAGCACCTGAAAGCGGGTGATGTTTTCGTGATTGAACCGGGGATGAAAGGTACCTGGGAAGTGGTCGAGACCGTGCGCAAGTACTTCGTCTTTGCCTGATTTTTTGCCAGAGTAATGCAGGCCCTGTGGATAACACGAAACTTCCTACAGGGCCATCACTGAGTTGAACATCGCATAAATAGCAAATCAACCATGAATCCATTGAACCTCAGCAACAGCTTCTGACATATACCCTCAGCTTAAATCCCTCTACTTGTAGTCCCTTTCTGAATTGCTCCACACCGCCCCTTAGCGTATTGCCCTCGCACGCTCCCAGACCTAGCCTGCACTGATCGCCCAAGTCAGCGGGCAATATTCCCTGTTCAAAACAATGTCAAGGAGAGATAAGCATGGCATTCGACGCCTACATTCAGATCGACAGTATTCCAGGAGAAGCGCTGGACGAAAAATACAGTAAATGGATTGAAGTGCTGGGCTACGACTTTGGTGTCAGCCAAAGTACATCTGCCACAGCCAGTTCCGCAGGTGGCGCAACATCGGGCAGGACCTCCGTCACCAACTTCACTTTCACCAAGTACCTCGACAGTGCCAGTTGCAAACTGATGGAAGCCAGTTGCACAGGCCAGCATCTGAAAGAAGTGAAGCTCGCCCTTTGCCGTGCTGGTGGTGACAAGCTCAGGTACTTCGAGATCATCCTTGAAGAAGTGATCATCGCAGAGTATTTGCAGAGCGTGGACACGGGGGTACCAGTAGAAGTGGTGCAGCTCAATTACGGCCGGATCAAGACCACTTACACCCAGCAGCGCCGCCACGACGGCAGTGGCGGCGGTAGTATCGCCGGGGGCTGGGACCGTATCGGCAACAGAAAATACGCGTGAGGGTGCTGCCATGTCTGAAGCTCGCGCGTACCTCAACCTCAAGCTGCAAAATTATCACAGGCTGAAATCCGACCTGGCGCTGAGCGGTCATTCCCTGGAAAAGTTTGATGTGCTGAATTCACACATCGCCAATACCGTGGTCCGTAGCGGTGAACTAATCATCATCGGCGACCCCACCACGGCCTCCTGCACCAGCCAGGAAGCTTGGATGATGAGGCAGGCGACAATTGCGCACATTGGGCTGATGCGCAATGGCCAAGGTGTGGATAACTTTTTCCTCGATAATTTCGAGACTTTGAAAAGCCTGATCGCGCATGCGTCCGTGGGCGCTGGAGTGGTCAGTGAAGGGTGGAGCAAGCACCTGAAAGCGATCGAAGCCACCTTGATGGAAATCGAGAAGTTGCATCAACAGCATCTCGGGTCAGGAACGATGGCGGCTCGCGATCAGTTCTATGCAAAGCGTTCGGCCTTGTTCATGAAGTTGGATCAGCAGTTGAACAAGCTGGCTGCGTACGGTTCAGGTTTAAGGAACCAAGGCTCGATCAAAAGGACGCTGGGCATATCCACGAAGAGCTTTTTACACACTGGCGAAATTGCAGGATATGCAAATAAGGTTGCTGGCGTAGCGAAGGCATCCAGCTTGATAAAGCAAGGCACCTACGTGGGGGTAGCTCTCCAGGTCGCAGGAACAGGACTTGAGATCCACAAGGCTTGTACGCTCGGGCGTGAAGCAGATTGCGAGAAGGCGAAGTATGTTCAAGGTGGCTCATTAATAGGAGGGCTCGCAGGCGGAAGCATTGGCGGGTATGCGGCGGGTACTCTCTTGGCCCCTGGACTATGTGCCGCGATCGGCTTGTCGACGGCAGGCACGGGTGGACTGGTCTGTGCAGTAGTGATCGGTGGTGCTGGGGCCACGATTGGAGGCAAAGTTGGAGAAGGGCAAGGTGAAGTCTACGGTGAGTTTCTGTATAGGGCGTTTTCAAGGTGAGCTTTATGGATGAAGGGATAATCGCGGCAATCATTATCAACCTGATCATCATCTCAATGACAATACAGTGCTTTATCGCCGCTCGGCGCACCGAGTATTTTGAGTCCTTATTCCCTAACAGCCAATACATCATAAAAAACAAAGCGACCTATCAGCAAGCCGGACTAATCGGAAAGCTAATGCGGACCGGGGCAATTTCAACAGTACTCGTACTACCATCAGTTTTCACAAAAAGAAAACTAGTAGAAAAAAAGGATATTGAATCATTCCCTAAAAATACGAAGACCTTACTTGTAACACTCTGGGCGACACATATAACACTTTTTTCATCCCTTATAATCTCCCATTACTTGTAGCCTCACCCTTAACCGAGCAATTCATTGCAGCATGCAAAAGTTTGATATGGCTTTGGCATGAAAAAACATCGCGAGGCGGGTGCCCTCCCCTCTGGTGCGCAGTTACAGAGGGAAGGCCGCCCGGCCCGCGATAAAGTCCTCGCCCGTCAATCCTTCTTGCGGTACCCCTCGACGATCGCCGAGAAGTCCTTGCCGCCTTCACCGCGCAGGCTCATCGCCTGATACAGCTGCTGGGCCACGGCACCCAAAATCACCGGCTGGTGCGCCTGACGCGCGGCCTCGGTGGCCAGCCCCAGGTCCTTGAGCATCAGTTCGGCGCCAAACCCACCGGTGTAGCCACGTGAGGCGGGGGCAGTTTCGATGATGCCCGGCCACGGGTTGTAGGTGTCGGAACTCCAGCAGCGCCCGGTCGAGCTGTTGATGATCCCCGCCAGCACCTTGGTATCGATGCCCAGCGCATTGCCCAGGGCCATGGCCTCGGACACGCCGACCATCGAGATGCCCAGCAGCAGGTTGTTGCAGATCTTGGCGATCTGCCCGGTACCCACTTCACCGCAGTGCACGATGTTTCGGCCCATCTGCTTGAGCACCGGCTCGAGGGTGGCGAAGAGTTCGTTGCTGGCACCGACCATGAAGGTCAGCGTGCCCGCCGCCGCGCCGCCGGTACCACCGGACACTGGCGCATCACCCATGTCCACACCCTTGGCCGCAGCGGCCTTGGACACATCACGCGCAGTTTGCGGGTCGATGGTGCTGCAATCCAGGGTTGGCGTGCCCGCGCGAATGCCCGCCAGCACACCATCGTCTTCGTTGAGGTACACGGCGCGCACATGGGCCGCCGCTGGCAGCATGGTGATCACCAGCTCGCTGCTGGCCGCCGCGTCCCGGGGCGAGGCGCTAACCTGCCCGCCCAGCTCGGCAAGCTCGGCCAGCACGGTCTTGTTCAGATCGAACAGGTTCAGCTGGTGGCCGGCCTTGATCAGGTTGCGGGCCATGGGTGCGCCCATGTTGCCCAGACCGATGAATGCGATACGCATGGCTTACTCCTTAGCGCAGGCTGATGGTGGTGTTCACACCGTCATTGACGCTGTCGTCATCGAACCAGCGGGCGGTGACGGTCTTGGTCTGAGTGTAGAACTGCACCACTTGCTTGCCGTACGGGCCGAGGTCGCCGAGCTTGGAGCCGCGGGAGCCTGTGAAGCTAAAGAACGGCACCGGTACCGGGATCGGGATGTTGATGCCGACCTGGCCAATGTCGATCTCGCTCTGGAACTTGCGCGCCGCCGCGCCGCTTTGGGTGAACAGGCCGGTGCCATTGCCGAAGGGGTTGGCGTTGACCAGAGCGATGGCTTCGTCGAGGGTGTCGACTTCCAGGGTCACCAGCACCGGGCCGAAGATTTCCTGGGTGTACACCTGCATGTCTGTCTTCACCCCGGAGAACAGGGTCGGGCCGACGAAGTTGCCTTGCTCGTAACCCGGCACCTTCACGCCACGGCCATCGAGTTCGAGTTTGGCGCCTTCCTGGATACCGCTTTCGATCAGGCCCAGCACACGCTCCTTGGCACGCTTGGAAACCACCGGGCCGACATCGGTGCCCGGTTCGCAACCGGCGTTGACCTTAAGCTTGCTTGCTGCGTCCTTGATGTCCGGCAGCCAATCACGCGCGTTGCCCACCAGCACTGCCACCGAAGTGGCCATGCAGCGCTGGCCGGCTGCGCCAAAGGCGGCACCGACCAGGGCGTTGACGGTTTGCGTGCGGTTGGCGTCAGGCAGCACCACTGCGTGGTTCTTCGCGCCCATCATCGACTGCACACGCTTGCCGTGCTGGCTGGCCAGGTTGTACACGTGGGTACCGACTTCAGTGGAGCCAACGAAGGAAATCGCCTTGATGTCCTGATGGGTGCAGATCGCATCCACCACTTGCTTGCCACCGTGTACCACGTTGAGCACGCCCGCCGGCACACCGGCTTCCAGCGCCAGCTCCACCAGCAGCATGGTCGACAGCGGGTCTTGCTCGGAAGGTTTGAGGACGAAGGTGTTGCCGCAAACGATGGCCATCGGGAACATCCACAGCGGGATCATCGCCGGGAAGTTGAACGGAGTAATGCCAGCGCACACGCCGATCGGCTGGCGCAGGGTGTAGGTATCAACGCCACCGGCGACGTTCTCGGCAAATTCGCCCATCTGCAGGGTGCCGATGGAGGCCGCGTGCTCGACCACCTCCAGGCCGCGGAAGATGTCGCCTTCAGCGTCGGCAAGGGTCTTGCCCTGCTCGGCGCTGAGCACCTGGGCGATGCGCTTGGTGTGTTCGCGGATCAGCGCCTGCAGCTTGAGCATGATGCGCATGCGTGCACCGATCGGGGTGTCACGCCAGGTCTTGAAGGCGCGCTGGCCTGCAGCCACGGCGGCGTCCACTTCTTCGACGGTGGCGAACGGTACCCGCGCCAGCACCTCTTGGGTGGCGGGGTTGACGATATCGCGCCATTCGCTGGTTTTCGACTCGACCCACTGGCCGTCGATCAGCAGCTTGACCTGCTCGACCTTGGTCTTGTCAGGGGATTGTGGTGCGTTCATCTGCGTTCTCCTTGGAATTATTGTCAGGACGAGATCGCCAGCGCCGGGCAAACACAAGGTGGCGCCTTGGGGCTTTTTTCGAGTATAGATGTGCAAACATCCAACAAGAACGCACAAAAAAACCGGATCAACATGCAAAAAGACCTGACCTCCCTCAGTTCGCTGAACTGGGACGACCTGAAGTTCTTCCTTGAAGTAGCGCGCACGCGCAAAGCCAGCAGCGCGGCCAAACGCCTGGCCGTCGACTACACCACGGTGTCGCGACGCATCAGTTCGCTGGAGGGGGCGTTGGGTACGCTGCTGTTCGAGAAGTCACGCACCAACGGCTTCGTCCTGACTGCCGAAGGGCAGCGCCTGCTGGGCTATGCGGAGTCGATCGAGAGCACCTTGCACATGGCCTGCGAGCAGGTCTCAGGCTCCGGCGTGGCGCTGTCGGGGCATGTGCGCATGGGTTGCACCGAGGGCTTCGGCAGTTTCTTCGTCACCCCGCAACTGAGCCATTTCGTCGATGCCTACCCGGCGATTTCGGTGGATATCTTGCCGCTGCCGCACTTCATCAGCCTGTCCAAGCGCGAGGCGGACATCGTCATCGCCCTGGAGCGGCCCGAGCATGGGCCTTATGTGTGCTGCAAGCTGTGCGACTACCGGCTGCGGCTGTATGCGACCCAGGGCTACCTCGACAGCCATGCGCCGATTCGCCAGGTGAGCGACCTGGTGGGGCATCCGTTCATCAGCTATGTGGATGACCTGGCGTTCAGTTCGGAACTGCTGTACCTGGCCAACCTGATCCCCCATGCCAATGCACATTTGCGCAGCACCAGTGTCATCGCCCAGTACACGGCGGCGTTGCAGGGGCGTGGCTTGGCGATATTGCCCTGCTTTTTGGCAGCGCAGGACCCGCGCCTGGTGACGGTGCTGCCGGAGGAGATCGAGGTGACGCGGCAATTCTGGATGTACTGCCGGGAGGATCTGCGCAAGTTGAAGCGCATTACCTTGCTGTGGGATTACATTCGCGGGGTGACTGAGGCGAATGCACCCTTGCTGATGGGTGAGACGCGCGAGCTGCGCTTTGCTCAGGAATGATGGGTTTGCTTCGCCGCCCCTTCGCGGGTCAACCCCGCGAAGGGGCGGCGGGGCTCAGTAAGACGCGACTACAATCGACACCCGCCGGTTCTCGGTCCGCCCTGCGCTGGTGCGGTTGTCCGCCACTGGCTGCGAGCTGCCCAGCCCACGGGTCCGGATGTTCTGCGCCGGCATGCCAACGTCGATCAACGCCTTGGCCACACTCTGCGCGCGCCGCTCGGACAGCTGCTGGTTGTACGCCGCCTTGCCCGAGGCATCGGCATGGCCATCAACCCGCACACCTTGAATGCCCACCCCCATCAGCGCCTTGCCTATCCGCTCGACAATCGCCTGGCTCGCGCCGTTGAGGCTGTCCAGGTCGCTGCCGAACAGCACCTTGCCCGACAGGTCGAATGCCCAGCCCTCGTCAGTGGGGGCAAAGCCTTCACGCTTGAGCACGGCAATCTGTTCGGCGGTGAGACCTTTGGGTGGTGTGCTCTGGCACCCTGCCAGTGCAAACAAGGAAAGCAACATGACAAAAAAAGAAAAACGCAAACGCTGTATCACGGTTCAACTCCTGTGCCTGAAATCGGCGGCGGACCGTTCCGTCTGCGCCGCTTGCCACTGGCCACGGCGCTTGCGCTTGGCCTGGTACATAGCCGCATCTGCGGCATTGAGGAGGCTGGCAGGGTCACTGCCATCGTCCGGGTAATAAGCGATGCCGACACTCAACGACGTGGTGAGGCTTTCGCCGCCTTCGAGCAACATCGGCAGTTGCATGCTGGTGATGATCTTCTCGGCGATGCGCTCGGCATCCTCGCGCGAATGCAGCGGAGTCAGCAGTACGGCGAACTCGTCACCGCCCAGGCGGGCCACCAGGTCGTGCTCGCGCAGTTGTGCACGCACACGGTCGGCAACATTGATCAGCACTTGATCACCCACGGCATGGCCGCGGCTGTCGTTGATCTGCTTGAAGTGGTCACTGTCGAGGAACAGCAAGGCCAGATGGTCTTGCTGCCGTGCGGCGTTGCGCAGGCTGCGGCTGAGGCGACCCTCGAAGAATGCGCGGTTAGGCAGGCCGGTAAGGCTGTCGTGGCTGGCCTGGTGCGCCAGGGTGGCGTTCTCGTTCTGCAAATGGCTGTGCCATACCTCCAGCTCGTCGAGCAACGCGTTGAAGTCGTTGCCCAACTCGTTGAGCTCGGCAATGGGTGCTTCGGGTACACGGCGGTCGAAACTGCGTTCACGCCGGGCTGCGTGGGCGACACTGGCCAGGCCACGCAAGGGCCGCACGATATCGCCAAGCAGGCGCCGCGACAGGTACAAGGCGACGAAGGCACTGAGGATGGTGCAGAACAGGATGCCGCCAAGGCCGCTGAGCAGGAACAGCAGCAGGCTGCGGCCCTGGCCGATCAGCTCGATATGCCCGACCTTCTGTTGCTGGTGCATGATCGGCAGGTTGATCGGCTCATCCAGCAGGGCCGTCGCCACTTGCACCTCCAGGTGCCCGAGCAGGCTCTCATCGCTGCGTTGCCAATGCGCCAGCTGCTCACCGTCGTTGTTGAACACCTTGGCGTCGGCCACTTCTTCGGTTTTGGCGATCAGTTCCAGCGCCTCATTGGCCGCGGCACTGTCGTCGAACACCACGGCGGCTTCGACGGTGTAGTTGATCGAACGGGCAATCAGGTGAAGGTTGTGGTTGGCGTACACACGCAGGGCCAGCACGCCGAGCAGGGTCAGCGAGATGCCGGCCAGGCTCACCGCCAGCAGGGCCACGCTGAGGTGACCACGGCCAAGCACCGAGCGCAGGGTCGGGCGCACGCCTTGCTTGTTGCCGGCCTTCATGGCAGTGCTCCGCGACGCCGTGACAGCTGCAGCACACTGGGGTGGATACGCACACCAGAACGCGCCACGGAGTCGAGGTTGACCTCGAAGGCGACCTGTTGATCGCTGACGCGCAGGCAGAACAGGCTACCGACCGTGCACGGGTCGTCGGCTTCGCTGATGCTCAGTACCGGGCGGCCACTGATGGTCTGGAACAGGCGGTCGCGCTGGCCATCGTCGAGCTTGCCGATGTACACGGCGTCACAGGCCTGGGCCACCTGCCGGTCGTCGGCCAGCAAGCGCCTTACCTGCAAAGGTTGCCCGGAGTTCTGCACGCTGCCTTTGATCAGGTCGTCGGCGTATTCGGTGGGGCCGACCAGGCACAGGCGCAAGGGCACTGGCTCGGTAGGCCAGCGCGCATAGCTGAGGATACCCAGGACCACCTGGGTAACCGCCCTGGCACGCTGCTGGGCCTGTGCGGCGGTGGCCGAACCGTCCGCCTGGGCAGGGCCGGCCAGTAGCGACAGGGCAACCAGCAGCAGCGAAAGCGCACAGCCTGTCAACCGCTCCCTGGCGCCTGTCATGTGAGAATTCTCTCAAAATCCTGTCGAAGTCGGCGCAAAGATAGCACAACGCTGGCTATCTGTAGGCGCGTCAGACTTGTTCGAGCATCAGACCGGATATGCGCCGTACCTTGCGCAGTACCGCCTCTTCGAAAATACCCTGGCGCGGCTCGATCAGGCTGAAGCAATGCTTGGCCCGGGTGATGCCGGTATACACCAGCTCCTTGGTCAACACCGGGTTGAGTGCATCCGGCAGCACCAACGCGGTGTGGCTGAATTCGGAGCCCTGGGACTTGTGCACGGTCATGGCGTAAACGGTTTCTACCTCGTTGAGGCGGCTGGGCAGGACGAAGCGCACGCCTCCACTGCCATCGTTGCGCGGGAAGGCCACCCGCAGCAGCGCTTCACCGTGCTCATCCGGCAGGCGCAGGGCGATGCCGATGTCTCCGTTCATCAAGCCAAGGCCATAGTCGTTGCGTGTCACCAGCACTGGGCGGCCTTCATACCAAGGCTGCTGGCTGTCGATCAGCCCGGCGTTGTGCAGCACCCGCGCTACCCGCTCGTTGAGGCCTTCGACACCCCAGGCGCCCTTGCGCACAGCGCACAGCAACTGGAAGTCTTCGAAACTTTGCAGCACTTTGGCGGCCCACTGCTCCCAGCGCGGATCGTCGAATGCGCTGCCCGGTGCCGGGCGATAGCGGCCAATGGCACGCAGGTAGCTGCGATAGCCCTGAGGCCCTTCGGTACCCCGGTTGAGGCCGTCGAGAATCAGACGGTCGAAGGCCCGGTCCTGCTCGCCGCGCAGCGCCAGGCCGAATACGTCCGCTGGCGGCTGGCTCAGCAGGTCACGTGCCGCCTGGGCCTCCTGGCGGTTGACCAGGCGCGCCAGCTGGCCGATGCCGCTGCCTTCACCAAAACGCCGCGAGAACCGCAACATCACGACCTGCTGGGCCAACGGATTGCGTTGCGCATCCCCAGGTTTCAGGCCACTGGCGGCCAGCGACTGGCCACCGATCTGCTCCAGCCAGGCCTGGGTCGCGGGCGAGTAGTAACCCTCCTCGGCATCGCGACACAGGTCACCGAGCACGGCCCCGGCCTCGACCGAAGCCAGCTGGTCCTTGTCCCCCAGCAGAATCAAGCGCGCCTTGGGCGGCAATGCGTCGAGCAGGTTGGCCATCATCTCAAGGTCGATCATCGACGCTTCGTCGACCACCAGCACATCCAGCGGCAGCGGGTTGCCGGCGTGGTGACGGAAGTGCCGCGAGCCCGGGCGGCTGCCGAGCAGGCGGTGCACGGTGCTCACGTCGGTGGGGATCTGCGCACGCACTTCGGCGCTTACCTGTAACCGTTCAACCTGCTGGCCGATCGACTCGGTCAGACGCGCAGCCGCCTTGCCGGTCGGCGCGGCCAGGCGTATGCGCAACGGCCTGCCCTGCTCCACCGCAGGCGCCTGTAGCAGCGCCAGCAAGCGCACCACAGTGGTGGTCTTGCCGGTACCGGGGCCGCCAGTGATGATGCTGAAACCCGCGCGGGTAGCCAGGGCGCAGGCCAGTTTCTGCCAGTCCACCTGGCCCACCAAAGCGCCCTCGTCAAACAGCTGTGCCAGGCGCGCAGGCAGGTCGGCAGGGGCAGCCTCGCCCTGGCTCAGGCGCTGGCGCAGGGTATGGTCGATTTGCCGCTCGTAGCTCCAGTAGCGGCGCAGGTACAGGCGCTGGCCACTGAGTACCAGCGGCCGCGAGTGCTGGCTTGGTGTATCGCCCGCCGCCACCAGCGGGCTGGCGGCAATGCGTTGCAGCCAGGTGGGCAAGCCGAGGTTGGCCAGCAGTTGCGAGGGCAACAGCAACGGGCCGGTCAGGGCATCGCCTTCCGGCGGCAACGACAGCGCGAAGTCCGGCTCGTCGAGGGTCTGTTGCAGGTCGAGGCAGACATGCCCGTGGCCCAGCTGATGGCTGGCCAGTGCTGCCGCCAGCAAGAGCAACGGGTCACTGCCGGGGGCACGCTCTTCAAGAAAGCTGACGAACGCCCGGTCGAGCGCGCGCAGCCAGCCACGTTCCACCCAGCGATCAAGCAATTGCAGCAGGTCTGCACTGTTGTGCTGAGGGGCCAAGGCCAGCAGATGCTCAGCGTGCAGTGGCGTTGGCAAGAGATCGTCGAGGGTTCGGCTCATGGCGCAACTCCGGCAAACAGGTCCTGCTGCTCGGGCGCGTGCACGCCACGGAACAGCGCGTCGAGGGCCTCGATCAGCTCGCGTGGCGGCTTGACGAAGTACACACCGTGGCCACTGCTGCTGGCGCCGCGCAGGAAGATGAACAGGGCTCCGCCAACATGGCGGTCGTAATCGTAATCAGGTAGGCGTGCGCGCAGCTGGCGATGCAGGGCCAGCAGGTAAAGCACGTATTGCAGATCGTAGCGGTGTTCGAGGATGGCTTTTTCCATGGCCTGGGTGTCGTAGGCCTGGATGTCCGGGCCGAGCCAGTTGGACTTGTAGTCCGCCACGTAATAGCGCCCGTCGAGCTCGTAGGCGAGGTCGATGAAGCCTTTGAACATGCCATTGAGCAGTGTCGGTTGCGCGGCCGGGCGTGCACTGCCCGGGTGGGTGTGCCGGGCCACCAGACGATCGAGCTGCTCGGCGTCGACGTTGTGGCTGGCGAACCAGAACTCCATTTCGATCTGGTAACGCTGCAGCTGCGCGAGCGTCAGCTGTGCAGTGCCGACCGGCAATGGCTCGTTGAGCAGGCGCTGCAACCACTGGCTGAGTGTCGGAATCCAACCGGTCCAGTCACGGCGGTTGCAACGCTGGCCAACGGTACGCTCGATGAGCCTGGCATTGCCGGCGACTTCGCCAAAGCCTTCGCGACCGGCCCACTCCAGCAGTCCATGGAGGAAGGTCCCCGGATTTGGGCCGCGGGGGAAGCGATGGATGTCGCCACCGTCGGCGGGCGCTTCACGGATCAGCTGAGTATCGGCAACTTCGTCATCGAGTAGTTGCTGGGCCTGTGAGCTGTCGGCGCCTAGGGTCTGCTCGCCGACGCGCAAGGCACTGTAGGACGCGATCCACCAATGCTCGGCGGCTGCCCGGCGTGGCTTGCGTGCCGGTAACAACTCGCGCTCGACATGGGACGCGCGATAATGCTCATCGCTGGCTTCTGGCAGCGGCGGGCAGGCAATATCCACGCAACCTGCGAGCAAGCTCTGCAGCCATGCCTTGAGGTGTTCCGAGCCAGGCAGTGCCAGGCCGCCCCCCAGCAGGTAGCCGAGCGCCGAGCGGTGCAGCTGCGAGCTTTTCTGGTTGCCGCGCTTGAGGTCGGCGACGCCCAGCCAGCAGGCGTGCTGGGCGCGCGTCAGGGCCACATAGAGCAGGCGCAGGTCTTCGGCCAGGCGCTCTTCGTCGGCCAGGGCGATCTGCTCTGCATCGGGCGTCAGCGTCAGTTGCGCATTGCCCAGGCTGTCGTGCCAGGCCAACGGCAGGCGGCTGCCGTCCACGGGCTTGCTGGTGCAGATGAACGGCAGATAGACCAAGGGGTATTCCAGGCCCTTGGACTTGTGGATCGTCACCACCTTGACCAGCTGCTCGTCGCTTTCCAGGCGCAGAATCTGCTCTTCCCCCGCTTGGCCGGAGTTGGCCAGGTGCTCGGCCAGGTGACGGATAAGCGCCTGCTCACCGTCCAGCTCAGCAGCTGCCTGCTGCAGCAGTTCGGCCAGGTGCAGCAGGTTGGTCAGCACACGCTCGCCGTCAGTGCGGCCGATCAGCGTGCGCGGCAACTCGAAGTCGTGCAACAGGTGCCGCAGCATCGGCAGTACGCCCTGGCGCTGCCAGATTTCGCGGTAGCGACGAAAACGCATGACCCAGCCTTCCCACACCCGCTCGTCCTGGTTCAGCTGGTCAAGTTGAGCCAGCGACAGCTCCAGGGTCAGGCTGGCCAGCGCGGCCTTGAGCAAGCGCTCGGAGTCCGGTTCGGCGCAGGCCTTGAGCCAGGCCAGCAAGTCGTGTGCCTCCTGGGCGGCGAACACCGAGTCCTTGTCGGAGAGGTACACGCTGCGCACGTCGCGGGCGGCAAGCTCGCTGCGCACCAACTGCGCTTCATGGCCATCACGCACCAGGATGGCGATGTCCGAAGGCTGGCAAGCGCGCAGCTCGCCCTGGTCATCGCTGAAGCCGGTCACGCCGCGCTGGCCACCATTCAATACGGTAACGATATGGCTCGCACAGCTGGCGGCCAGTTGCTGCCGGTAGAGCGTGCTGGATACCGGCTCGTCACTTTCCAGCTGCCAGCATTGCAGCGCCGCACACGCTTGGCCATCAATCAATAGGCGTTCGCCGCGGCCCTTGGCGCGAACTTCGACAAACGGCAGCGGGTTATCGTCAGCTTCGCGGAACAGGAAGGCACCCTTGCCCTGCGTGCGCGCTTCGGCCTGCAGGAACACCCGGTTGACCGCCGCGACCATCGCCTGGCTGGAGCGGTAGTTGGTGTCCAGGCTATGCAGGCGGCCCGCGGTAGCGCGTCGGGCCGACAGGTAGGTATAGATGTCGGCGCCACGGAAGGCATAGATCGCCTGCTTGGGGTCGCCGATCATGAACAGTCCGGTTTGCGCATTGTTCTCGCTGATGCGATAGATGCTTTCGAAGATGCCGTACTGGACTGGATCGGTGTCCTGGAATTCATCGATCAACGCTACCGGGAACTGCTCGCGGATCAGTGCGGCCAGGCGTTCCCCCGACTCGGTGCCCAGTGCATGTTGCAGACGCAGCAGCATGTCGTCGAAGCCCATTTCGGCTCGGCGGCGTTTCTCCACTTCGAAACGCGTCGCCACCCAGGCGGCGGCATGTTCGAGCAAGCGGGCATCCGGGCTGGTCAGAGCCTGCACCTGTTGCTGCAGGTTCTGCATGGCATGCAAGGCCGGGTGGTCGGGCGGCTCGCCAGCTTTCCAGGCCTCGGCCATCCCCGCCGGCGTCAGGCGGGTAAAGCCGGTTCCCAGATCAAGCTCCACTTCTTGTTCATCACCGGCCCAGGTGCGCAGCTTTTCAAACCAAGGCTCGAAGTAGCGCGCTTGCAGTTTGCGGCCATCCGCCTGCTTTGCCGCCACTGCGTCGCGGCAGATCTGCTGCAGCTCATCCGCCCATTGCACCCACGGTGCCTTGAGTTGGCGCAACTGCTCGCCCCGCTGTTGCAGCGCGCCTTCGATCAACGCTTGTGGTTCCGTTTCGTCCTGTTGTGCACGCACGCGGCCGAACAGCGGGCGGATGCGCGGCAGCAGAGCATCGGGGCTGACCCAATGGCTGCGCACCCAGCTCAGTGCTTCGCCGTGCATGCCATAGCAGAAGCGCCGCCAGTAATCGCGCATGACTTGGCCAAGCAGGTCGCTGTGGTCGGTTTCCAGGCTCTGGGTAAACAAACTGCCGCTGTCAAAAGCATGTTCACGGAGCATGCGCTGGCACCAGCCATGAATGGTCGACACCGCCGCTTCGTCCATCCACTGCACAGCGACTTCCAGGCGATTGGCGCAGCGTGGCCAGAGTGCTTCGGCATAGTCGTCGCGCAGTTGCTGCAGCAGGGGGTCGCCGCCTTCCAGTTCGCCGCGGAAGAAGCGCGCGGCCTCGGCCAGGCGGGCACGGATACGCTCGCGCAGCTCTTTGGTGGCGGCATCGGTGAAGGTCACCACGAGAATCTGCGGCGGTAGCAGCTCGCGGCCGAAGCCTTGCTCAGCGCCATGGCCGAGGATAAGGCGCAGGTACAGCGCGGAAATGGTGAACGTCTTGCCTGTGCCGGCACTGGCTTCGATCAGCTGGCTGCCGTGCAGGGGAAAACTCAGTGCCAGGGGGCGGGCCTGGGTCATGCTTCACTCTCCGGATTACCTTGGGCCTGCCAGGCAGCGCTGAACAGGGGGCGGTACAAGGTTTCGCACCAGCCTTCAAAAGTCTCATCGGCGCTGAGTGCGGCGAAATCGCGGAACTGCCGGGCCAGCGCAACACTTTCGCTGCGCTCGCCGAAACTGGTGCGGCCATCCCCTTCATAGGCACGGATAGCGGCAGCCAGGGCCTTGTCCGGATCTTCCTGAGCCAGCCAGGCAAAGGCTGTCTTGGCGGCGACAGGCAGCGGTGCATTCATCGCAGCCTGTCGCGCTACAAGCAGGTGCCCCAGTTGCTCGCCAGCCTGATCCTGTGGCAAGGGACCGAGCAGCAGGGTGACGTCGCTGGCCAGCAGCGCACTGTGTAGTGGATAACCAGCGGCGCACGCGGCCAGGTGCATCACCCAACTGGCAATCAGGCGGTGCCACTTGAGGTTGTTGCGCCCGGCGCTGATGGTGTTGGGAACCGTGGTGATACTCAACAGGCTTTGATCGTCGGCCTGATAGACCCGGCCCAGCCAACCCTCAAGGCGGTGATTGGCATGCTCGAAACGAATCGGCAATGCACCATCGACCACCGTTGGCCAGCGCTGCAGCAGCTGACGATGACGTAGCAGCAGATCGGGCAGTGGCTGGATCAACTCGGCTTGCAGCAGTTCTCCGAAACCAGCCAGGGGCAGCATGCCGCAGGCTTGCAGGCGGCGGGCCTGGGCCTGCAACGCACGTTCTGCGTTGTCAGGATCGCTAAGGGCGGCACCCAGCAGGCTTTCGCTGGCGCTGTAACGCTGCAAGGCGTCAAGAACGAATGGCTCTTCGTCTGGTGTAGGAGCCTCCAAGGCTTCAAAGAACACTTTCAGGCGCTGGCTGAAGAAGTGCCTGACTGGGTGACGCAAGAAATCCTGCAATTGGGTCAGCGTCAGCGCTTCATCGTTGACGTACGGAGGCAGGTTGAGGTTGGGCTGCTTTTCGTCTGGAGTCTGCTGGTGCAGCAACTGCCACTCATGGGCATAGCTGAACAGCGCACTGCCCTTCTGGAAGTAGCGTGTACTGAAAGGCTGCAGGGGATGTTCCTGGGTCAAGGCGTGCAGCAGTTGCTGGCCGTCAGCATCGCCCTGGAGGCGCCAACCGGCAGCCAGGTGATCGCGCAACTGGCCGATCAATACCGAGGCCGGTCGTTCACTGTTATCACGGATGCTGCGGCCAACCCAACTGATGTAGAGCTGGTCACGTGCCGACAGCAGCGCTTCGAGGAGCAGGTAGCGGTCGTCCTCGCGGCGCGAGCGATCGCCGGGGCGGTAATCGCTGGCCATCAGGTCGAAGTCCAGCGGCGGCTGCGCGCGCGGATAGTCGCCATCGTTCATGCCCAGCAGGCACACCACACGGAAGGGAATTGCCCGCATTGGCATCAACGTGCAGAAATTCACCGAGCCGGCGAGAAAACGCTGAGACAACTTGCCTTCGTCGAGGCCCGACAGCCAGGCCTCACGGATCACCGTGAGTGGCAGCTGATCTTGCAGGCCCACGGTTTCGCAGACTTCCAGCCAGCTGTCGCGCAGCTCCTGCAATTGCATCAAAAGAAACTCATCGTGCTCTTCCTCGGCCAGGAAGAACACTTGCAACAATGCGTTGAGGCGGTCACCCCATTCGCTGGCAGTGGCAGGTTTGGACAAGGCCTGGTTGGCCACATCGAGGGCATCGAGCAACGCCACCAGCGGGCCGATCAAGGCGGCATCCAGGCCACCGATTTCATCGTACGGTTCAATGCCGTCGCAGCCTTCTCCCACACCCACCGCGTAACCCAGCAGCATGCGCCGCAGACCGAAGCGCCAACTGTTCTGCTCCAGGCCCTGGGGCAACCCGAGGGTGGCACGCTGATCGGCGTTCAACCCCCAACGAATGCCCGCACCTTCGATCCAGCGATGCAGGGTGGGCAGGTCGCTTTCGCGGATGCCGAAACGCGCGCGCACCGCCGGGACATCGAGCAGGTCGAGCACTTCGCTGACGGCGAAGCGGCTGTCTGGCAGCTTGAGCAGATGTTCCAGGGCAATCAGCAGGGGGTCGCGACCACGCTGGCCCTGATCGGTCAGGGTGAATGGAATGTAGCGCGGGTCGTTGCGCTGCAGTTGGCCGAACACTGCACGGATATGCGGAGCATAGGTGTCGATGGCCGGGAGCATTACGATTACGTCGCGCGGGCGCAGCGTGGGGTCGGCGCTGAAGCGGGCCAGTAGCTGGTCGTGCAGGATCTCCACTTCGCGCTGCGGGCTGTGCGCCACGTGAAAGCGCACGGAGCGATCCTTGGCCAGGTCGACCTCAGGCCAGCATTCGCGAGTTTCTGCGAGTGGACGCAGTTCGAGGATATCGTCCTGCAGCTGGTTCAGCAGCGAACTGGGCTGGCCTTCGCTGAACAGGTCGATGCGCCCGTCGCTGAATACGCCTTGATAGCTGCCGGGGTCGTCGTAGCTGTCCAGCAGGTTGATGTAATCGCGGCCTTGCTTGCCCCAGGCAGCCAATAGCGGGTGGGCGTGCTGATGCAGCGACTCGTCGTCCAGTTGCAGGGGCATGCCCTGCTTGCGCTGCTGGCGCTTGTACTGGTGGCGTAGCAGGTCCTTGTCGGCAACGATGTCGGCCCAATGGTGGCGGCAAGGGTTGTGAACACAGAGCAGCACCTGACTGAAACGGGCCAAGCCGGCTAATGCTTCCAATGCCTGGGCGGGCAGGGAAGAAATACCGAATACGATCACCCGCGAAGGCAGCCCTTGCGGCGCTGCTTCCATACTGTTGATGCGTTCAATGAAGCGCTGGTGCACCCCTGCTCGGCTTTGCGCCATGCCTTGCTCACCGACATCCTCGAGCAATGCACGCCAAAGTTCGGCCTGCCAGCGGTTGCCTGGGGCAAGGGGCTTGCGTTCACCACGGGCGGTATTGAGGATGTGCTCGCCGGCTGCCCAATCCTTGAGCCAGTCGGCGCGGTAAACCTGATATTGGTCGAAGAGGTCGGCCAGGCGCTCGGCCAACTGATAACGCTTGCGCAGGTCACTGTCATCCGTGAGAAAACGACGCAGCGGTTCGAAATGCGGGCGTTCGATCAGTGCAGGCAGCAGGCGCATCAGGCGCCAGGTCAGCGGTGCCTTGTCGAGCAGGGATACTTCGGGGATCTCGTCACGCCCGAGCACCTTGCGATACAACTGCCACATGAAGCTGCCGGGCAGTTGTACATCGATGGCGGCAGCAATACCGCAGCCGCCCATGTCATCGTCTTGTGGATCTTCAGCGAGGGCAAGCTTGAGCCATTGGGCAATGCCATTGCTCTGTACCAAGGCGATTTCGTTTTCCAGCGGTGCCAGCGGGTAGCGGCGCATCCAACTCACCACCAAGCTGCGCAGGTCGTCCAGGCGGTTGCCGTGGACGATCATGAAACCAGGCTGCAGAGAGGTGGTGTTGGGCATGGAAAAGTCCCTGAAAGAAGAATGGGGAACGATATCACGGCTGGCTGCCGGTACTGGCCCAAGTAAAAGCCAGAAAAGACAAAACCCCTACCTGCATGTGCAGATAGGGGTTTTGCGAAATGAATCTTGACGATGACCTACTCTCACATGGGGAAACCCCACACTACCATCGGCGATGCATCGTTTCACTGCTGAGTTCGGGATGGGATCAGGTGGTTCCAATGCTCTATGGTCGTCAAGAAATTCTGTAGCCAGAATGTCCAGATGGACAGCCCAGCGAATCCGGATATGTGATGTTGTGGTTCGTTGCGAACTTTCGGTTCGTATCATCTTCACCACCACAATTTGGCGCTTACGCTCAAATTGCTT
>NZ_QLTL01000016.1:0-126035 GCF_003269045.1 Pseudomonas sp. URMO17WK12:I7
TAGTGATGTTGTTGAGGAGGCCCACAGGTGCACCACAAGTTTCGAATTCAGTGATGTTCTTGAGGAGGCCCACAGGTACATCACAAGTTTCGAATTCAGTGGTGTTCCTGTGGGAGCGGGTTTACCCGCGAAGAGGCCGGTCCTGCTTATGGCATACCGGGAAGTTCATTGGGCCGCAGGTCGAACACCAGCACTTCGGCATCCACGCCATTGCCCAGCTCCAGCAGCTGTTCCTGGCGCACCCGCACGCCGTCGCCTTCATTCAGCACCTGGCCATTGAGCTCGATGCTGCCACGAGCCACATGCACATAGGCATGGCGGTTTTCCGGCAAGACCAGCGACGCGCGCTCCGCTCCATCAAACAGCCCGGCATACACCCGCGCGTTCTGCCGTACCTGCAATGACCCCTCGGCCCCATCCGGCGAGATGATCAGGCGCAACTTGCCGCGTTTCTCCTCGGCACTGAAGTGCTGTTGCTGATAACGCGGTGTCGCCCCGTTGACGTTGGGCACGATCCAGATTTGCAGGAAGTGCACCGGCTGCGCCTGGCTGTGGTTGAACTCGCTGTGCGCCACGCCGTGGCCGGCACTCATCAGCTGAACATCGCCCGGCCGGATCACCGAGCCAGTGCCCAGGGTGTCCTTGTGCTCCAGTGCGCCTTCAAGCACATAGGAGAAGATTTCCATGTCGCGGTGCGGATGCTCGCCAAAGCCTTTACCGGCAATGACACGATCATCGTTGATGACCAGCAGGTCGGAGAAGCCCTGCTCGTCGGGGTTGCGGTAATGGCCAAACGAGAAGGTGTGGAAGGATTTCAGCCAGCCATGAAAGGCCAGGCCGCGGTCTTGAGCGTTACGGACGGTGAGCATGGTGAATTCTCCTTGAAACGCCGAGGCTGAAAGGGCTGGCGGCTGTTTGAAAAAGACCCGCCTGGGCGGGTCTTTTGTTGTTCAACGAGTCACTGCAGATGCACCTTCAATTCCCCAGCCGCCTGGCGCATCGCCGCTTTTACTGCTGGCACCTGGCTCAACGGGTTGAGCAGCCCATAGTCATGGATCATGCCGTTGTACCGTACTGAGGTCACCGTTACGCCCGCCGCATTCAGCTTGCGTGCATAAGCCTCACCCTCGTCCCGCAGCACATCGAATTCGGCAGTCTGCACCAGTGCTGGCGGCAGGCCCTTGAGCTGCTCGCGGCTGGCGCGCAGCGGCGAGGCGTCGATCTGTTCCCGAGCCTTGGCGTCGGTGGTGTAGTTGTCCCAGAACCATTTCATCATCCCGGTGGTGAGGAAGTGCCCCTCGGCAAACTGCTTGTACGACGCAGTCTCGAAGCTGGCATCGGTCACCGGCCACAGCAGCAACTGGAAGCGCAGTGCCGGGGTGCCGGCCTCTTTGGCCTTGAGCGCGACCACTGCCGCCATGTTGCCGCCAACGCTGTTGCCAGCGACGGCCAGGCGCTTGCCGTCGACACCGATTTCCTTGCCGTGTTCGGCCACCCACTGGGTTGCGGCGTAGGCCTGGTTGATCGCCGTCGGGTAGTGCGCCTCTGGCGATGGGGTGTAGTCCACGTAGACCGCCACCGCGCCAGAGCCGACCACCAGGTCCCGGATCAGCCGCTGGTGGGTCGGGAAGTCGCCGAGCACCCAGCCGCCGCCGTGGAAGAACATGAACACGGGCAGGTCACCTTTGACATTGGCCGGGCGCACCACTTGCAGCTTGATCGACTGGCCGTTGGCCGGGATGGTGCGTTCCTTGACCTCGATACCGGACAGGTCGACCTTCACCGAAGCCTGGGCGCCGGTCAGCACGGCACGGGCGTCTTTAGGGCTGAGCTGCTCGAGCGGCTTGCCACCCCCTTGTTCCAGCGCTTCGAGGAAGGCCTGGGTGTGCTGTTCGACGCCTGGGCTGCCGGCGGCGAATGCGGTCGATACGGACAGGGCGAGGAGGGAAGCGGTGAGGCCCTTGTGGACAATGTTCATGCGCGAATCCTTTTCTGTTCAAGTGTTGGTATTGGGCGTCTTGCCTGGCCTTCAGGGCCATCGCTGCGACCTGTGTGTAGATTAAGAAGATGCACTTTCGAGAAAAAGCCGCTATAAAGCGTTTGACTGTCACCAAGAGTGAGACAATGAACCCCTACGAAGACATGCGCATCTTTGCTCAGGTCATGGAGGCCGGTAGTTTCACCGCCGCTGCCGACCGCCTGGGCATGTCCAAGCAATCGGTCAGCCGCCGCCTGATGCAGCTCGAAGAGCGCCTTGGCGTGCGCCTGCTCAACCGCTCCACCCGGCGCCTGGACGCCACACCGCTGGGCCAGCACTACTACCAGTCGGCGCTGCGCCTGCTGGGCGAGGTGCACCAGGTGGAGCACGACATCAGCGGCCAGGCCCAGGCCTTGCGCGGCACCTTGCGCGTCAGTGCGCCGCTGTCGTTCGCCATGGCTCACCTGGGCTGCCTGCTGACCGAGTTTCTGCAGTTGCATCCCCAGGTGGATGTGGAGGTGGACCTCAGCGACCGCCCGGTGGACCTGATCGGCGAGGGCTACGACCTGGCGCTGCGTATCGGTGCGCTGGAGGACTCCAGCCTGATTGCCCGGCGCATTGCCGATGTCGCGCGGGTGTATTGCGCGAGCCCGGCCTACCTCGACGCACGTGGCGTACCGGCCAAGCCGGAAGCACTGGCCGAACATGATTGCCTGCCCTACGGGCACTCGCGGCAGGTGCAGTGGCAGTTCCGCCAGGGCGGCAAGGTGCAGACGATCCAGGTGAGCGGGCGCATGCGGGCGAACAACGGCGAGTTGCTAAGGGATGCGGCGATTGCCGGGATGGGGGTGACCTATTTGCCGACCTTCATCGTCGGGCAGGCGCTGGCGGACGGGCGGCTGGTGACGGTGCTGGATGAGTGGGCGACGCCGGCGTTGCAGTTGTCGGCGGTGTATCCGCAGCACCGCCAGGTGGCGCGGCCGGTGCAGGGGTTTGTGAACTTCCTGCGCGAGCGGTTGGTGCAGCTGTAAAGCTGGGGCTGCTTTGCAGCCCTTTCGCGACACAAGGCCGCTCCTACAGGCGATCGCATTCCCCCTGTAGGAGCGGCCTTGTGTCGCGAAAGGGCCGCAGAGCGGCCCCCATGGATATCAAACCTCCAACTCGTCCACCCCAACCCACCCACCCTCGAACTCACCCATGGCATCCAGCACCGCTTCCTGGAAATACGCCAGCGACGCCCTGTCGAACAGCAGCTGCAACGCCGGCAGTTCATCACTCCCGACATTCACCACGATCACATTGATCCGCGCCGCCGAAGTCTGCGCCACGGCCCCGACCGCAAACGCCTGCGGACGCAAATCGACCCCGCACAACTTGGCCATCACCGCACTGCAGTGTTCCCCCGACAGCTGCAACCAGGCATGGCTGTCCTGGCGCGGCAGCAGGTAGTTGCGCCGGGCATCCTGCACCCATGCCTGTTCTTCGGCGGCTACCCGCGTGCCTTGGTCGGCAACGCTGCCCAGCAACAGATACTCGCTGGCCGACAGGCGCGCCACCCAGCTGCCGTCATCCTGGCGCAACGCCTGGTTGGGCAGCGCTGGCAAACGGTATCCACGCTCCTGCAAATACGCCGCACTGTCCCCCCCGCGAAAACCGACCCGCGCCAGGTCGGTCAGGTCGCTCAACGCACAGGTGTGCAGCAGCTCGGTCCGGGGGCTGCGTGGGATGAAGGCTTCGGCTTTCAGACTGGTCATGGCTCAGAGCTCCTGGCGCAGGTTGTCGGGGTCATGGAAGGGCAGTTGCACCACCTTGGCATTGACCATCAGGCCGCCTTCAACGCGGATCGGGATGTGCATGCCAGGCGTCGCCTGATGGGCGCTGGCGTAGGCCAGGCCGATGATCTGCCCCAGGGTTTGCGAGTACTCGCAGGAGGTGACGTTGCCGCTGATGTCCGGGCCGTCCAGCACCAAGTGGCCTTCCAGTGGCTGCGGGCTGCCCTTGGGCAGGGTGAAGCCGACCAGCTTGCGCTTGAGTGGCTGGGCTTCGAGGATCTCGATCGAGCGCTTGCCGACGAAGAACGGCTTCTTGCGGCCGATCGCCCACTGCATGTCGATTTCCGCCGGGTGGGTCATGCCGTCGGTGTCCTGGCTGATGATCACGTGGCCTTTTTCCAGGCGCAGCAGGCGCTGGGTCTCGACGCCAAATGGGCGGATGCCCAGCCCGGCACCAGCCTGCATCAGGGCGTCCCACAGGCGCTCGGCGTGGCGCGCCGGCACGTGCACTTCGTAACCCAGCTCGCCGACGAAGCCGACGCGCAGGATACGCGCCGGGATGCCGGCCACCGTGCCCAGGCGTACACCCAGGTAGGGGAAGGCAGCGGCCGACAGGTCGACATCGTCACAGACCTTGGCCAGCACCTGGCGCGACAGAGGCCCGGCCAGGTTGACCGCGGCCAGCGCGGCAGTCACGTTGGTGATGTCCACGTCCAGGCGCCACTGCGCGTTCCACTTGAGCATCTGCTGGTAGATGCGGTCGACGCCGCTGGTGGTGGCGGTGACATAGAAGTGCTGCTCGGCCAGCCGCGCACAGACGCCGTCGTCGATCACCACGCCGTGCTCGTTGGTCATCAGCGCATAGCGGGTGCGGCCGATGGGCAGCTTGGCGAAGCCGAAGGTGTACAGGCGCTCCAGCAGCTCGGCGGCGTCCGGGCCGCGCACATCCAGGCCTCCGAGGGTGGAGACGTCGATCAGGCCGACTTTCTCGCGCACATGGCGGGCCTCTTCCTGCATGCAGCGCTCGCGCTCTTCGGGCTTGCCGTAAAAGGCCGGGCGCTGCCAGATGCCGGCAGGCATCATCTTCGCGCCGGCTTGCAGGTGGCGGCGGTGCATTGGCGTCTGCCGGTACGGGTCGAATGCGCGACCGGCGACATGCGCCAGCTTCTCTGCCTGGAACGGCGGGCGGGCGGTGGTCACCCCGGTTTCGCTGATGCTGCGGCCGGTGGCCTGGGCCACCAGGCGCGCGGTGGGCAGTGCCGAGTGGCGGCCCTGGGACGGGCCCATGCCGACCGTGGAGAAGCGCTTGACCAGTTGTATGTCGCGGTAGCCGCTGCGGGTGGCGTTGACGATATCGCGCACTTGCAGGTCCTCGTCAAAGTCGACGAAGTCCTTGCCCTTGGGGTGTGGGAAGATCGGCCAGGGGAAGTTGACCTTGGCCTCGGCAACGTAGGCCGATGGCGTAGGTGCTTGCAGGCCCAGCGCGGCGAGTGCTTCAGCAGCGCCGCGGCTGGCGTCGGTTAGCACGTTGTCCAGGCGGTGGCGGCCGTTCACGGAGCCTGCGATACCCAGCCCGGCTGGCAGGTTGCTGATGGTGAACTCGTCACGGTTGACGTCATAGGCCAGCTTGCCACCGGCCTGGCACAGCAGTTGGTACACCGGCATGTAGCCGGCGGACATGCACAGCAGGTCGCAGGCCACACGCAGGCCCTGCTCGGCAACCTTGCCCTGGCCAGTGACCGGGCGGATGTCCGCGCCCGTGACATGGCGCAGGCCTGCTTCGTGCAGGGCTTCATAGACGGTGCAGCCCAGGTGCAGGGGAATGTCGCGGCGCTTCAGCTCGCTGGCCAGCGCGGCATCGGCAGGCGCGGCGCGCATGTCGACCAGGGCGGCGACGGCCACGCCTTGCTCCTGCAGGTCGAGCGCGGCCAGGTAGCCGTCATCGTGGCCGGTGAGGATCACCGCACGCTGCCCCGGCTTCACGGCGTAAAGCTTCATCAGCCGCTGCGCGGCACTGGTCAGCATCACCCCGGGCAGGTCGTTGTTGCGGAATACCACGGGCTGGTCGAACGAGCCGGCCGCCACCAGGCAGCGCGTGGCCCGCACCTTGTACAGGCGTTTGTGCTGGATCACCGGCAGGTAGTTGTCGGTGAACCAGCCGTTGCAGGTGGCTTCGCACAACACCTGTATGTTCGGGTGCCCTTCAACGGCGGCCAGCAGTTCCTTGCGCAGGCTGCTGGCGCGGCTGCCGGCGATGTCGAAGCGGGCGTAGGTCAGCGAGCCGCCCAGCACCGGCTGCTGCTCGACCAGCAACACCTTGGCCCCGGCATTGGCCGCGTCCAGCGCAGCGCGCAGGCCAGCCGGGCCAGCACCGATGACGGCGACATCGACAAACAGATAGGCCTTGTCGTAGTACTGCGGCCTGAAGCCCAGGTCCAGCACGCCGAGGCCGGCCTTCTTGCGGATCAGCGGCTCCCAGACCTTCCACATGCCCTTGGGCTTGTAGAACGAGCGGTAGTAGAAGCCCACTGGCATGAAGCGCGAGAACTTGCCCAGATAGGCGTCGCGGTCATGCTCCAGGCTGCCGCTGAAGTTCTGCCCGGTGACCACCTGGCCATCACGGGCGGCTTCCATGTCGGCCAGCACGTTGGGCTCTTCGGGTAGTTGCACCAGGGTGTTGGCGTCCTGCCCGGCCATGCTCAGCGGGCCACGCGGGCGGTGGTATTTGAACGAGCGCGACAGCAACCAGCGGCCGTTGCCAAGCAGGGCGCTGGCAATGGTGTCACCGGCAAAGCCCGAGCAGGCCTGGCCGTCGAATTCGAAACGAACGGGCCGCTCGCGGTCGATCAGCAGGCCCATGGGCGCGGGGAGGCGAGTGAGGCTGTTCATCCGGCGATCTCCGGGGTGGCGGCGGGGCTGAAGTCGACGCGGCGGTCGAACAGTTGTTTGGGATCGAAGGTGCGCAGTACCTGGTCGCTGACAGTGTGGCGCTCGGCCAGGAACCAGTAGCTGGAGGCGTTGTGCAGCCACCATTCGATGACCACGCCGGCCAGGTTGTCGCTGTTGAACACGTAGTCGGCCCACTCGGCGTCACTGCAACTGGCCGGGTCGGGCATGTGCTTGAACTCGCCGCCGTAGGTGAACTCGCTGATGTTGCGCGGGCCGTTCAAGGGGCAGGTCAGGATCTTCATCGTCGTATGCTCCTAGTGGCTGGCCGCGGTGGCGCCCATCTCGTTGACTTGCTGGAAGCGGCTGAAGCGCTCCAGGGCGAATGGCGCAATCATGTCTGGCACCTTGCCGCCGCTGGCGACCAGCTCGGCCATGGTCTTGCCGCAGATCGGCGTCGCCTTGAAGCCCCAGGTGCCCCAACCGGCATCCAGGTAATAGTTCTCGACCGGCGACAGGCCCATGATCGGGCTGTAGTCCGGGGTCATGTCGGTCATCCCGGCCCACTGGCGCATCAGCTTGGCGTTGGCCATGAACGGGAACATCTCGATGGCATGGGCCAGCAGGCTTTCCTTGAGGTCGAGGGTGGAGCGGGTGTTGTACAGCGGGTACGGGTCGGAGCCGCCGCCGAAGACGATCTCGCCACGGCTGGTCTGCTGCACGTAGCAGTGCAGCGCCGAAGAGCTTACCAGCGGGTCGAGGAACGGTTTGAACGGCTGGGTGACCATGGCTTGCAGCGGGTAGGTGTGGATCGGCGCGCGGATGCCCGCCTTGGCCATCAGTAGCGAACTGGCACCGGCCACCGCCTGCACCACGCAACCGCACTGCACGGTGCCGCGGTTGGTCTTGACCGCTTCGATGCGGCCGTTGCGGATCAGCAGGTCCTGCACGTCGGTCAGCTGGTGGATCTCCACGCCGCGCTTGGCGGCCTGCTTGGCGTAGCCCCAGGCCACCGCATCGTGGCGCGCGGTGGCGCCGTCGATGTGCCACAGCCCCGCAAGCACCGGCAAGTGCCCAGGGTCGAGGTTCAGGCTCGGCACCAGCTCGCGGATCTGTTGGCGGTCGATCATTTCGGTGCGCCCGCCGAAGTGCTTGTTCACCTCGGCGCGCTGGCGGAAGGCGCGCACTGTGGCGTCTGTGTGCGCCAGGGTCAGTTGGCCACGCTCGGAGTACATGATGTTGAAGTCGAACTCGTTGGACAGGTTCTGGAACATCCGCACCGATTCTGCGTAGAAGCGCACGCCCTCGGACGTCAGGTAGTTGGAGCGGATCACCGCGGTGTTGCGCGCAGTGTTGCCGCCGCCCAGGTAGGCCTTTTCCAGCACCGCGACATGGGTCACGCCGTGGTACTTGGCCAGGTAGTAGGCGATGGCCAGGCCATGGCCGCCGCCGCCAATGATCACCACGTCGTAGCGTGGCTTGAGTTCGCACGGTGGCGGCAGGTCGACCTCCACCGGGTAGTCGGCGCTCAGGCCGTATTTCAGCAGGGCGAAAGGCATGCGGTGCGCTCCGGGTGGGCGGCCTGTTGCTGCAGGTCGAGGGCGAGCAGGGTGTTTTTCATCAGGTAGGCGATGGTCATCGGGCCGACGCCGCCGGGCACCGGGGTGATGGCGGCGACCTGGGGCAGTGCGGCGGCGAAGTCGACGTCACCGACCAGGCGGCTGTGGCCGGCCTCCTCGATGCGGTTGATGCCGACGTCGATCACCACCGCGCCGGGCTTGAGCCAGTCGGCACCGATCAGGCGCGGCTTGCCGACGGCGGCGACGACGATATCGGCCTGGCGGCACAGTGCTGGCAAGTCGCGGCTGCGCGAGTGCACCAGGGTCACCGTGCAGTCGGCCTGCAGCAGCAGGGCGGCCATGGGTTTGCCGACAATGTTCGAGCGCCCGACCACCACCGCATGCTTGCCGCGCAATTCGCCGCAGGCATCGCGCAGCAGGCGCATGCAGCCGCTGGGTGTACAGGGGGTGAGCACGTCACGCCCCTGGGCCAGGCCGCCGACGTTTTCGCTGTGGAATCCGTCGACGTCCTTCAGTGGGCTGATCGCCTGGAGAATGCGGTGTTCGTCCACATGCTTGGGCAACGGCAATTGCACGAGGATGCCGTTGACCCCGCAGTCACGGTTGAGCCGGTCGATCAAGGTCAGCAGCTGCGCCTGGGTGGTGTCGGCTGGCAGGCGGTGTTCCAGCGACCGGATGCCCACTTCCTCGGCGCGCAGCACCTTGTTGCGCACATACACCTGGCTGGCTGCGTCGGCCCCGACCAACACCACTGCCAGGCCCGGCTGCACGCCAGCCTGGCGCAAGCGTTGCACCTGCTCGCGGACCTCGGCCAGCACCCGCGTCGCAGTGGCCTTGCCGTCGATCAGCTTGATGCTGGGGATGGCGTTCATTTGAAGATCACCGTGCGGTCGTGGTTGAGGAACACCCGGTGTTCGAGGTGGTACTTCACTGCGCGGGACAGGGCGATGGTCTCGGTGTCGCGGCCGATCGCCACCAGGTCGCCGGGGGCGTAGGCGTGGTCCACGCGCTGCACTTCCTGTTCGATGATCGGGCCTTCGTCGAGGTCGCTGGTGACGTAATGGGCGGTGGCGCCGATCAGCTTGACCCCGCGCTGGTAAGCCTGGTGATAGGGTTTGGCACCCTTGAAGCCGGGCAGGAACGAGTGGTGGATGTTGATCGCCCGGCCCGACAGCTGGCGGCACAGGTCATCGGAGAGGATCTGCATGTAGCGCGCCAGCACCACCAGCTCGGTGCCGGTGTCCTCGACGATGCGCATCAACGCGGCTTCCTGCTCGGCCTTGGTCTCTTTGGTCACCGGCAGGTAGACGAAGCGGATGCCCTGGCGCTCGGCCATCGGCCGCAGGTCGAGGTGGTTGGAGACCACGGCGGTAATCTGCATGTCCAGCTCGCCTTTGGCGTGGCGGTAGAGCAGGTCGGCCAGGCAGTGGTCGAACTTGCTGACCATCAGCAACACGCGCAGCGGCCGGGCACTGCTGTGCAGGCTCCAGTCCATGTCGAAACGCCGGGCCACGTCGGCGAAACCCGCTTCCAGTTGCGGGGTGTCACCCGTGATGCCGGTGTTGTAGCGGAACACGGCGCGCATGAAGAAGCGGCCATTGTCCTCGTCGTCGAACTGCGCCATCTCGCTGATGTAGCAACCGTGCTCGGCCAGGTAGGTGGTCACCGCGGCGACGATGCCGGACACGGCCGGGCAACTGACGCGCAGGATGAAGTGATCGGGAGCGGGGTGCATGTCGGATAGGCCTCGTGATGGAGTGGGGCAGGTCGGGCACAAGGGCAAAAGAAGTTTCGCGGCGGGCGAAGTGATGTTTCTTGGTGGGAATATAAATTTCCCTTTGGCGATTTATAGGCGAAGCGAGGGGCTGCGGTCTAGTGGTTTGTGAAATTTTTTATCCTGTCAGGAAAGTTCTGGTCAGGCGTTCACCGCGAACTGGCCGTGAGGCTATGATTGCTCCATGAGTTCCCCACCCCCGCTTCGCCAACCGTGCCCCCCTGGCGCCTGTGACTGCGGCCGCGAACACCTGGTCGAGCACCCGCCGGCGGCCCAGCGCATCCTGCTGCTCACCCGCCAGGAAGAAAAGCGCCTGCTCGAACGCTTGGAACACCTCAAGGACCTCGAAGACCTGCAGCGTCTGCAGCTGAAGCTGTACGAAAACCTCGGCATCCGCGTGCACATCAGCCCAGGCTTCAACGAGGTACGTACCATGCGCGGCATCGTTATTGAACTGGACGACCAGCCCGGCCTGTGCCGCAAAACCCGCCAGTCGATCCCGGCCGCGATCCGCCGGGGCCTGGAACGCAATCCAGAGGTGGCGTTCCGCTTGCTGGATGCTCACGACCTGTTGCGTAACACCTGAGAGCAGGCGCGTTTTTTGTAGGAGCGGCCTTGCCGGGGCGCTAATTTTTATGAAGCGTCCTACGTCTACCTGAGAACCTCCCTGCGCCAAGCGCGCAGCGGCATCCAACACTCAAGGAGACAGGCAATGACTTCCGTATTCGACCGCGACGATATCCAGTTCCAGGTAGTGGTCAACCACGAAGAGCAATATTCCATCTGGCCGGACTACAAGGCCATCCCCGAAGGCTGGCGCGCGGTGGGCAAGAGCGGCCTGAAGAAGGACTGCCTGGCCTACATCGACGAAGTGTGGACCGACATGCGCCCCCTGAGCCTGCGCCAGCAGATGGCTGAAGCTGCCGCTCAGTGACCACGCTCAACCTGCTGTGCCTGCCTTACTCCGGGGCCAGTGCCATGGTCTACAGCCGCTGGCGGCGCAAGCTGCCGGCCTGGCTGCAGGTGCGCCCGGTGGAGTTGCCCGGGCGCGGCGCGCGCATGGGCGAGCCGCTGCAGACCGACATGCAGGCCTTGGCCCGGCAGCTGGCCAGCGAGCAGCGGCTGACCGCCAACGCCCCGTACGCGTTGCTTGGCCACAGCCTGGGCGCTTTGCTGGCCTTCGAGCTGGCCCACGAACTGCGCGCGCTGGGCTGCCCGCCACCGTCCGCGTTGTTCGCCTGCGGCACCGCAGCGCCGACCCGGCGCGAGGACTATGACGGCAACAACTGGCGCGTGCCCAAGAGCGACGATGAGCTCAAGCATGAGCTGCGCGAGCTCAACGGCACCCCGCCAGAGGTGCTGGACAACGCCGAGCTGATGAGCCTGACGTTGCCGATCCTGCGTGCCGACTTTCTGCTCTGCGGCCGTTACCTCTACCGCCAGCGGCCGGCCTTGCCGTGCCCACTGCACGTGCTGGGGGGCGAAGCGGATCGGGCCAGCGCAGAGCAACTGCAGGCCTGGCGCCAGGAGACCCACGGCACGTTCACGCTGCAGATGTTCCCTGGCGGCCACTTCTTTATCCATGAACACGAAGACCAGGTGCTCGGCGCGCTGACGCAGGCCCTTGAAGCGCATAGGCTTTCTGCCTGATTGACGCCGCCGCCTGCCTGGGTGAGGCTAGGCCTTTTCCCAGGCAAGGGGCAGACAATGCTGATCGAACATCGCAAGGCCACGCTGCTGGTCGTCGACATCCAGGAAAAACTCATCGGCGCCATGGGCGACCCGCAAGGCACCGGCGACCGCGCGCGCTGGTTGCTGGCCGCCTGTGCCGACCTGGAGCTCCCGGTGGTGATTTCCGAGCAGTACCCCAAAGGTCTGGGCCATACCTTGCCTGCACTGCTCGCCGCTGCCCCGGCTGCCGAGGTGGTGGAAAAGACCCATTTCTCGTGTGTGGCCGCCGAGTGCCTGCCCGCCAGCCTGATGGCCCGCGAGCAGGTAATCGTCTGCGGCATGGAAACCCACGTCTGCGTGCTGCAGACCGTGCTCGGCCTGCTGGCCCTGGGCAAGCAGGTGTTCGTGGTCGAGGATGCCTGTGACAGCCGCACGCCGGCCAACAAGGCGGCGGGGCTGGCACGCATGCGCCAGGCCGGGGCGCAGGTGGTGACCCGGGAAATGGTGTTGTTCGAGCTCATGGGCAGCGCCAGCCACCCGCAGTTCCGCCATATCAGCAAGACCTACATGGTCGGTGAACAGCCCTGAACGGGCGGCTGCTGGCGGCAGGGCTGATGGCCCTGGCGCTGTTGCAGGGCTGCGCCGGGCGCCACGAGGAAGAACCTGAAGCCGACCCGGCCAAGGTGCGTGCCCAGCTGCTGCGCCTGTTGCCAGCGCAGGCCAAGGACCGCGAAGGCTGGGCCAAGGACATCCAGTTGGCCTTCGAGGCTCAGCGCATCACGCCGAGCAAGCGCAACCTGTGCGCCGTGCTGGCGGTGACCGAGCAGGAGTCGACCTTCAACGCCGACCCGCAGGTGCCAAACCTCGGGCGCATCGCCCGCGAAGAAATCGACCGCCGTGCGGCGCGCCTGCACATCCCCGGTCTGCTGGTCGACGGCGCACTGAAGACCCCCTCGGGTAACGGCCAGAGCTATCAGCAGCGCCTGCTGGCGGTGCGCAGCGAGAAGCAGCTGAGTGCGCTGTACGACGAGTTCATCGCTCGCCTGCCACTGGGCAAGACCTTGCTTGGGGGCTTGAACCCGGTGCACACCGGTGGGCCGATGCAGGTCAGCATCGAGTTCGCGGAAAAGCACGCCAAGGATTATCCCTACGCCTACGACGGCACCATTCGCCAGGAAGTGTTCAGCCGCCGTGGGGGCATGTACTTCGGTATTGCCCACCTGCTCGGCTACCCGACGCATTACGAACGGCAGCTGTACCGCTTCGCCGATTTCAACGCGGGTTGGTACGCCAGCCGCAATGCCGCGTTCCAGGCAGCCTTGAGCAAGGTCACGGGGGCGGACCTGGCGCTGGATGGCGACTTGATCGCCCCGGGTTCGATCATGCCCGGCAGCACCGAGCAGGCAGCGCGCAAGCTGGGGGTGAAGCTGGGGCTGCGTAATCCACAGATCCGCAGCCAGCTGGAATTGGGGGATAGCCTGGCGTTCGAGGACAGCAAGCTCTACAGCGGCGTGTTTGCCCTGGCCGATGCGGCGGCAGGCAAGCCGGTGGCGCGGGCGGTGCTGCCCGGGATCGAGCTGAAGAGCCCGAAGATCACCCGCAAGTTGACCACTGCGTGGTTTGCCGGGCGGGTGGATGAGCGCTATGAACGGTGCATGAACCGGTAGTTTTTTTGCCTGTACCGGTTTCTTCGTGTCGGTTTGCGTGGGGATGGCGTCAGGGCCATCCTGTGCTCGCCATGACAGGTTCAGCGTCTATGAGATCGAGCGCCGCCCGCGCGGCGCATCGCGGATGAATCCGCTCCTACATTTGTTGCAACGTGCCGAACCTGTGACGCCATGGTCGCCTGCCTTGGTGCATGCCTTGAGTCTTGCAAACCGGCTGACAACCATGGCCTCACAGGCATGGCCACGTTGCAATAAATTGTAGGAGCGGATTCATCCGCGATGCGCCGCGCGGGCGGCGCTCGATTTCACAGGCGCTGAAGGCTTTGAGGCGAACACCCCGCAGGCGGCGCTCGAAACAGGCGGCATCACCCTTTGCTCAACGCCCTGACCACCTGCTCGACACTGGCCTTGAGCCCGGCCAGTGCATCCTCAGGATCACTGTCCACCACCAGCAACCTCGCTCCGGCCGCCTCGATCACCTTGGCCAGCGCCGCATCCGGTTGCCGATGATCCAGCACCAGTGCCACATCCTGCCCCTTGAGGTTCTCGCCCAGCGCTTTGAGCGCCGCCGCGTCCCATTTGCCCTCCGCCGGCAGCGGCTGTTCCACCACATCCAGGTTCAAGCCGCTGGCCAGATACCCCAGGCGCTCGGACAGGCTGACCACACTCAGGTTATCGACCTTGGCCAATTGCGTCTGGCTGCTGGCAGTCATCTCCAGCAACTGGCGTTTGAGCCCTGCCAGGTTGCCCTGGATCTTGCCCTTGTCGGCAGGCGCCAGGCGCTCCAGGTCATTGGCCAGCACATCGGCCATGCGCCCCAGGTTGGTGGGGTTCAGCCAGGGGTAAGCGGCGTAGGCGTCGTCACCGCTGACGGCGATGCCCGGCAGTGCTCCATCCACCGGCCGCGCCGCGTCGATCTCGACGATGCGGATGTTGCTGCGCCGCGCCATCGGGTACAGCGGGTCGTCACGCCAGATCGAGCGCACGCCGATCACCGCATCGGCCTGCTGCGCGGCACTGGCCAGTGCCGCGCCACCCCGGCTGCTGAAGTACGACGGTTGGCGGCTGGCCGGCAGGTTGGCCGGTGCGGCGCGCTTGAGCTGCACGGCGGTGCCGGCGAGCAGGGCGCCGGCCAGGCTGTGGGTCACGGGCAGGGTGGTCAGCACTTGCGTGGCCGAGGCCAGTGCAGGCAGGCCGGCGAGGGCGACGGCCAGGGTCAGCTGTTTCAGGTTCATGCCGGGTTTCCTTGCAGGCGTGGGACGAGGGCGCGGGCCAGCGCGGCGAGAGCGAAGCAGATACCCGCGACCAGAATGATCGCCGCGCCCGAGGGCACCGGCAGGTCGAGGACGATCGGCAGGAGGATGCCGAGCAGCGTGCTCAGGGTGGCGATCAGCACCGCAATGAAGAAAAACCCCTTCAGCGACTGGCTGACCAGGCGCGCCGCCGCCGCCGGGATCACCAGCAGGGCACCGACCAGAATTGCCCCGATCACCTTCACCGAGGCCACGGTGACCAAAGTCACGAGCACCACGAACAGATAATCCAGGGTCTTCACCGCCACCCCGCGCACCGCCGCCAGCTGCGGGTTGAAGCTGGCCAGCATGATGCGGTTGTACAGCGGCAGGGCCAGAGCCGGCACCAGCAGCGCGACGATGCCAAGCACCATCAGGTCCTGGGCGCTGACAGTCAGCACCGAGCCGAACAGTACATTCTCGAGGATATGCACGTTGATCTTGCCGGCCAGCATCAGTAGCAGGCTGGCGCCGAGGGCCAGCGACACCGAAAGGAACACGCCGATCAGTGTGTCTGGCGACAGCCCGGTGCGGTTGCGCAGGAAGTTGAGCAGGATGCCGAACAGCAGGCAGTAGCCGAACAGGCTGCCATAGGGGCCGGTATAGGGTTCGCCAAGCAGGATGCCGATAGCGACCCCGGTGAGCGCGGCATGGCCGACCGCTTCGGAGAAGAAGGCAAAGCGCTTGACCACCACCAAGGTGCCGAGGCCACCCAGTACCGGGCCGATCATCAGGCCGGCCAGCAGGGCATTTATCACGAAACCGTAGGCCAGGGCCTCCGGCAGGTAGCCAGCGCCGGCCCAGCCCTGGACCAGTTGGCGGAATGCTTCAAAGCTCATCTGGCAAGGCTCTCGCTGCGAGGGTTGACGGAGAACAGGCCAAGCAGGCGCTCCGGGGTCAGGGCCTGGGCGGGCGGGGCGTCGAACAGCACCTGGCGGCTCAGGCCAGTGACCCGGTCTGCCAGGCGCAGCACGGCTGCCAGGTCATGTTCGATCCACAGCACCGTGGTGCCGGCCTGGCGCCAGCCTTGCAGCAGCTGTTCGAACACCTGGATACCGGCTTCGTCGAGCGCCGACATTGGCTCGTCGAGCACCAGCAGTTGCGGTTCGGGAATCAGGCCCTGGGCCAGCAGCACGCGCTGGCGTTCACCGCCGGACAACGCGCCCATGCGCCGTTTGCGCTTGTCGAGCATGCCGACCCGAGCCAGCGCTGCATCGATCGCCGGCTGCACCCGGCGTGACAGGCCAAGGAACGCCGGGCGCCGCTGACACATGGCGGCCATGAAGTCGTCCACGGTCATCGGCAGCCCACGGTCGAACTCCAGCGCTTGCGGCACATAGCCGATCACCTGCTGCGCACCCGGCCAGTGCAGGGTCAGCTCGCCCTGATGCGGCATCTGCCCGAGCAGGGTCTTGATCAACGAGCTCTTGCCGCCGCCATTGGGGCCGACGATGGCATGCACGCTGCCGGCGGCAACGCTGAACTGCACCTGTTCGAGAATGCGTGTGCGGCCCAGGGTCAGGTCGATGCCGGCGAACTCGATGCGTGGCCCACCGGGCGCCGTGAGGTTGGCAGCGGCGGTCATGCGCGGTTCTCCTGGATGGCGCGGACCACGGTGTCGAGGTTGCGCTTCATTTCGACTTCGTATTTATCCTGGGTGTATTCGCCGTAGGAAATGTGCGTCAGCGGGTACAGGCGCACGCCGGATTCACGCTGGATGGTTTCGACATAGGCCGAGGGGAAGTCCATTTCCGAGAAGATCACTTTCACGTCCAGCGCCTTGAGCTGGTCGATGGTCTTCTTCAGCTGTGCCGGGCTCGGTTCGATGCCGTGGGCAGGTTCGACGACCGCCGTCACTTCCAGGCCAAAATCGCGCACCAGGTAGTCGTAGGCGGCATGAATGGTGGCCACGCGCAAGGTGGCCGCCGGTGCTTCACTGACCTTCGCCAGGGCTTCGGCGCGCAAGCCCCGCAGGCGCTTGGCGTAGGCCCGGGCATTCTGCGTGTAGAACCTGGCGTTGTCCGGGTCGAGCTTGCCCAGCTCACGGGCGATGTTGTTGACCTGGGCGATGGTGGTGCTGATCGACAGGAAGGTGTGCGGGTTGACCACCTTGCCAGCGCCGCGGGCGGCGATGCCGGTGGCCGCCAGCAAGGGCACGTTCTGGTTGGCTTCGATGGTTTTTATGCTGGGCTTTTCGCTGGCGGCGATCATGCGGTCGGCGAAGTCGTCATGCCCGACACCATTGAGCACCACCACGTCGAGCGTGCCGATGCGCTTGATGTCCTCGGCGCGCGGTTCGTAGGCATGGGGGTTGAACCCGGCCGGAATCAACGGCACCACTTCGGCCTTGTCGCCAACGATATTGCTCACGTAGCTGTAGTAAGGGTGCAGGGTGATGCCGATGCGCAGGGGCTTGCCGGTGTCGGCCAGGGCCAGGGCTGGAAGGGCGCAGGCCAGGAGCAGGGCGAGGGCTTTGCGGAACATGGGGGAGTCCTTGGGTTCAGTGACGGTGTTCGCGGGTGACCCCGGCGTCGTAATGGCTGACCACCTGCTGCCAGCCGGCGGCGCTCAGTGCGGCCTGGCCGAGGTCGTCGGGGAGCACGGCGGCGCTGTCGCGGCGCAGCCAGATGTCGACCTCGGCGCTGCCCGCGTCGGGCAGGATCAGCAAAAAGCTGCCCGCCACCTGCGGCGCCTGGCTGCGGCCCAGATAGGCACCGCTCGCCAGCCACTGCCACTGGTGGCCACCACGGCTCTGGCTGCCGGCATCGACCACGAACGGTGGCAGGCCTTCCTCGGCCAGGGCCTCGGTGCTGGGCGTGGCGGCGTTTTCCTCGCGCAGCAGCTGGATTTCGTCGAGCGCCACGCGCAGGTCGGTATAGATACCTTGCTCGGCCGCTGTGAGGTCGCGACGGGCGTCGATCTGGTGGCTGGCGATGATCTGTTCGTCCTCGCGTTCCCCACGCATTAGCACCACGCTGGTGGCGAGGGCGACGATCAACAGGCTGACCAGCAGCACGTAGAGGGTTTCGTGCCCGGCACCCGCCGGGCGCACCACCTGGGTGTGGCTCATGGCTGGGCGGCTCATGGTTGCGCGATGTCGGCGTGGTCGACTTCCACGACATGGCCGGGGCCTGCGTCGAACAACACGTAGAACTCGCCGTCGGGACGCTTGAAGGTCAGGCTCGAGTCGTCACCGAGCTTGCCGCCGACCAGCACCTGCTCGTCGTAGCCGATCACGTCGAGGGTCACCCCAGGCGCGCCGCTGCCATCGGAAAAACCGCCGGTGCATTTCACCTGGCCGCCGGCGACTTCCTCGCACTCGCACATCGGGTTGTGGGCCAGGGCCGGGCCTGTGGCCAGCACCAGCAAGGGCAGGGCGAGCCTGCGCATCAGGTGTTTCATGGTTTGCCTCCTTGTTTTTCGAGCCAGGCCACAGTGGCCGGCGAAGCTTTGGCCAGGGGCACGGATGCCTGGTGCAGGCTGCCGTCCCAGCCTTCGAGGGTGATCCAGATCTGCGCATCGGCGCGGGTGCGCGGCGGTATCGGCAGGTTGGTGACCATGCGGTATGGCGCGCCGAAGAAGATGGTGCCGGCGGCGCGCAGGCTGCGCGGCTTGCCGATGCGCAGGTAGACCGCCTTGACGTCATTCACGCAGGCCTTGCACAGCGCTGCGTTGAACAGCTTGAAGTGGCCGGCTGGGCCGTCGGCGCGTGGTGCTTCGTTGCGCAGTTCGGCGAGGTCGAGGCTGTAGGGGCCGACCTGAATGTCGCTGATCGGGTTTGCACCTAGCCCGGCGTCACCACGGAACAGCCTGACGTCGGCGAAGTACTTGGGCATGAACCCCAGCGGGATGAGGATCAGCAGGATGTTCAGGTGAAAGCGCCACTTCAGCCACCATTGCTTGAGTGGGGGGGCGGGCAGGGCTCGGGCCTGGCTCATGGGCGAACCTCCAGGGTGGTTTCGCGGCTTGTGTTGTGGGGGGCGCGTTCGCTGCGCTTGAGCGCCGCAGCCGTGGCTTGAGCGGTGCGCTTGGTCCAGATCAGCAGGCCGCTGAACACCATCAGGGTCAGGATCAGGCCGAAGAAGAACCAGATCAGCTTGATCGGCAGCCCGCCAAAGTCGCCGGTGTGCAGCGGGCGCATGGATTCGGTGACGAACTCCAGGGCCGAGCGGTCGCTGAGCAGGAACTGGCTGTCGACCTGGCGGGTGTAGGGGTTGACCGAGGCGCTCTGGAACATCAGCGGGTACCAGCCACGCCCGCCCATTTCGATGTGGCTGTAGGCGGTGGCCGGCAGTGAGATGGAGGTGATGTCCAGGCTCGGGATGGCCAGGCCGGCGATGCGGGCGGCCTCGTCCAGGTCGATGCGTGGCGCCGGGCTGCCATCAGGTGTCTGCGGCACCTGCTCGCGGGCGATCACCGGCACGATTGGCTCGCTGGAAATGGTGATGTGGTAGTCGGAGAGGACCGCCCGGATCAGGAACCAGATGCTGGTGATGGAAATGACCGCGATGAACCAGATCGACCAGACGCCAGCGAGGCGGTGCACGTCGCCCCAGAAGATGCGCGCGCCATGGCCGGTACGTACCGGTTTGAAGAAGCCTTTCCAGAACTTCTTGTACACCACCAGGCCTGTGACCAGTGACGCCAGCATTGGCAGCCCGAGCAGCGAAACCATGTACCAGCCCCAGCTGAAGCCGTTGGTGAACGGCACCAGCCACCAGCCATGCAGGGCGCGGGTGAAGGCTTCGAAGTTGAAGTCTGGCATCTTGCCCTGAATGGCCCCGGTATACGGGTTGACGTAGAGCATCGGGCTGGAACCATCGGCGTAGGTGACCCGCGCCGTGAGCGCGAAGTGCGTGCCGTCTGGCTGGCTGAGCGAGTTGACTGCCATGTCCGGCTCGGCCTTGTGCATGGCATCGAGCACTTGCTGGAAGCTCAGGCGTTGGGCGCCGTCGTCGGGCTTGCTGGCACGCACGTCGGGGTTGGCCAGCCAGACGATCTCCTGGCTGACCACGGCCAGCATGCCGGTGAAGCAGACGATCAGCACGAAGAACCAGATTGGCAGGGCGAGCCAGCTGTGGACCAGGAACCACAGCTTGGATTTGGATTTTTTCGGTGATTTGGCCATCGGTCAGTCTTCTGAAAAAAAGGGGCGAGCACAGGCCCAACCAAAGAGGGGCTGTTCTTCAAAAGACGAATGAGAATGAAAATCCTGCTGGATTAAGTGCAAGCAAATGTTTCGACGGGTACAAACGCCGACAGGGCGCGCGTGGCGCCCTGTTGGTGGGGGAGCCGCGTGAATCAGGCGCTGGTCAGCGCCACGGCCGGCTGTGCCTTGCCATGCTGGCGTGCCAGGTCGTGGTACAGCGCCTGGCCGATTTCGGCGGCACGCGAGGGCAGGACCGAAAGCAAGGTGTCGCTGAGGCCGTGGCTGTTCTCGCAGAACCCTTGCAGATAGACCGAAGCCTGCAGGTCCGGGCTGGCCAGTACCCGGTAGTTGCGGTCGACGCTGAAGTCTTCCACATAGTTCGCCAGCGGGGCGAGCAGGTCGCGGTGCGAGCGGCGCTCGTAGCCGGTGGCAAGGATGACGGCGTCGTAGCGGTGGGTCTGCTGCTGGCCGGTGGCCAGGTCGCGCAGGGTCAGTTCGATGCCGTCGCGGGTGGCCACCACGGCCTCCACCTGGCGGCGGCACAGCACGTTGTGGCGGAACTGGTGCGCCACCTTCTGCCGGTAGAGGATGCCGTAGATGCGCTCGATCAGGTCGAGGTCGACCACCGAATAGTTGGTGTTGTGGTACTCGCCGAGCAACTTGGCACGCTGGTCGGCTGGTTCGTTGTAGACCAGGTCGGTGTAGTCCGGGGAGAAGATCTCGTTGACGAACGGACTGTCATCGGCCGGCTTGAGGGCGGAGCCGCGCAGCACCATGTCGACCTTGACCGACGGGTAGCTGTCGTTGAGGTCGATGAACGCCTCGGCGGCGCTCTGGCCCGAGCCGATCACGGCAATGCGCATCGGTTTGCCGGCCGTGCACGGCAGCTTGTTCAGGCTGCTCAGGTACTGGGAATGGTGGAAAACCCGTGGATCATCCTTGAACGCGCCGAATTTTTCGGGAATTTTCGGTGTGCCGCCGCTGCCGACCACCACCGAGCGCGTACGCCGGCTCAATTCCCGGCCTTGCTCATCACGCGAGACCAGGCGCAGGTGCTCGACGCGCCCAGCTTTTACTTCCGGCTCGATGCGCAGCACTTCTTCGCCATACACAGCCTGAGTGGCGAAATGCTCGGCTGCCCAGCGCAGGTAGTCGTTGTACTCCAGGCGGCAGGGGTAGAAGGTGCCGAGGTTGATGAAGTCGGCCAGGCGCTGTTTCTGGTGCAGGTAGTTGACGAAGCTGTAGGGGCTGGTCGGGTTACGCAGCGAGACCAGGTCTTTGAGGAACGAGATCTGCAGTTCGCTCTGGGTGGCCAGGGTTTCGCCGTGCCAGCGGTATTGCTTCTGCTTGTCGATGAACAGCGCATCGAGGGCGTGGCCCTGGCTTTGGGCGAGTTCTTCCAGGGCGATGGCCAGGGCCAGGTTAGACGGGCCGAAGCCCACGCCGATCAGGTCCTTGATTGTTTCCGGGTGTGCAGACTGGCTCATGGCTGCGATTCCATAATGGGGCGAATGTGGGCGCATGCCGGGGCTCCGGCGCCTGCGCTTGTACATTGGGTGGAACGAGCCAGCGGAAGGGGAATTTACTGCCGGGGAGGGTGCTGGCGGCCAAGCGGGGCTAAAGGTCTGGGCCTGCCGGCCGATATGCAGGTCAACTCAAGGACCCATTGCAACGCAGGGAGAAAGACATGGTAGGTATAGCAGCAGTCAGCATCAGCAACGCCTCGACCCTGGCGGCCAGCACCCTTCAGGCCGGCGACAGTGACAAGACCGAGGCCGGCAGCTCGACGCTGCAGGTCGACACGTCGAAAGTGCGCGGCGACGGGCAGGCTCAGGCGGCGGGTGGCGCTCAGGGCAGCAGCGAAAGTGATGAGCCGGCGCACATCAAGCAGCTGCGCGAGATGATCAAGAACCTGCAGAAGCAGATGGCGGAAGAACAAAGGCAATTGGCCAGCCTGATGGCGCAGAAGGGCGATGACACCACCAAGCTGGCGGCAATCACTGCCAAGCAGGCCAGCATCGCCACCCTCAGTGGGCAGATCATCACGGCGACCGGGCAATTGCTCGAAGCGCTGCAGGAGACCGGTGGCAGCAGCGCGGGCGGGGTGGTAAACACCCAGGCCTGAGGCCTGCCGCACCGGCCTGCAGGGCATGGCACCGGCGTGGCCGGTGCTCGCGGGCAAGTCGGGGCGCCGAACCGCCGCTCCCACAGGCAATCTGCAGGCTTCAGGTTACTCCGAAGCCAGGCGTCCCTTGCTGTGCTTGTCCGCCTTGTACTGCATGGCTACTGCCGGTGCCGGCTTGGTCGCACCGGTTTCCAGCCACTGGCGCATGCGGGTGGCATCGGCGAAGTGGGTGTACTTGCCGAAGGCATCGAGGATCACCATGGCTACCGGGCGGTTGTCCATCTTGGTCAGCAGCACCAGGCAGTGGCCGGCCTCGTTGGTGAAACCGGTCTTGGTCAGGCTGATGTCCCAGTTGCTCTTGTTCACCAGGTGGTCGGTGTTACGGAAGCCCAGGGTGTAGTTCGGCTTGCGGAAGGCCACGGTCTTCTCGCGGGTGGTCGACAGCGCGCTCAGCATCGGGTACTTGCGCGATGCCATCAGCAACTTGGCGAGGTCGTGGGCGGTGGAGACGTTCTGCGTCGACAGGCCGGTCGGCTCGACATAGCGGGTGTGCGCCATGCCCAGGCTGCGGGCCTTGGCGTTCATCGCCTTGATGAAGGCCGGGTAGCCGCCCGGGTAATGATTGGCCAGGGTGGTGGCAGCGCGGTTTTCCGACGACATCAGGGTAATCAGCAGGGTTTCCCGGCGGTTCAACTCGCTGCCCAGGCGCACGCGCGAGTACACCCCTTTCATGTCCGGGTTGTTGGCGATGGTCATGGTGAGCATCTCATCCATGGGCAGCTTGGCATCCAGCACCACCATCGCTGTCATCAGTTTGGTCACCGAGGCAATGGGCACCACGCGATCGGCGTGGCTCGAATACAGTTCCTGGTTGGTATTCAGGTCGATCAGCAGGGCGCTGCCAGACGCCAGGTGCAGCTTGGACGGGTCGCGTTGGACCTGAGCCGGGGGTTGTGCAGCAGCGGTCGACGGAAGGGTCGCAGTACCTGTGAGCAACAGCAGCAGGCTGAGGATGGACAGGGATGTTTTCACGTTGAGGCTCACTAAAAGTTGGTATGTCGTTGGCTGTGCAAGGGTTTTCCCCCAAAAAACCGATGCATTCTGGAGTATGGCTGAACGCCTGTCGATTGCTCGTTGAGTCGACTCACAGAAATGAAAAAAGCTTCATGCTGTATCGGTTTTCCTGTCTCCGTTCGTCGGTTCGCCCAAGCAAAAAAAGACCCGCCAGAGGCGGGTCAGAAGAGGCGTCGGGAGCAACGCACAACACATTCGGTCAAGCGATCAGGCAAGCGGCCTGAAGCTGTTCAGCCAAGGCCTGGGCCGAGGCTCGTGTGGCCAGCGGGCCGCTGACAGCCTCTCCATTGCTTACCAGGTACCAGCAGGCCAGCAGGCCTTGCTCGCGCAGGGTGACGGGGACGGCAGTGCCGACGACGGACATGATCTGGATAGTGGCCATGGGGACCTCCTGTGAAACATGGCCCTACCTTACGCAGCAGCCGGTACGGTTTGAAATCAACTCGCTCAATAGTGCTCATCAGTTTTATCAACGATTACCAGCGTGGCGGGCCGTAATACACAGGTGGCGGGCCATAATAGGGGCGGTACGCCGGCGGCGGCGGTGCCGGCACGTAGTACGGTTGGTAGTACACCGGCTGCGGCGGGGCCTGCACATACACGGGTGGTGGCCCATAGTAGGCTGGCTGGCGCTCGACATAGACGGTGCGGTCGCGGCCGCCATACACCGTCGCCCCGACCACGGCCCCGACCACGGCCGCGCCGACCAGTGGGCCTGGGCCATACCAGCCATGCCCGCCGCCACCATGGGCAGAGGCTTGCCCGCTGATGGCCAGGGCACCGACCAGCAGGGCGATTCCGGGAAGATGACGGTTCATGAGACTTCCTCGCAAGATAACCCCGCGCTTGGGGCCTTATTACTATGACTCCGGTCTCTGTAAGGCGAGCACAGGGGAACGGTAAAGGTTGTGTAAGGGACGACCAGTGGTTGTGTCTGCTAGGCTGCACAAACGATTCAGTTATGAAAAAGGAGCAGGTTATGGCGACAACTCCCAGCAGAGATACCGTGCTGTGCATATCCCTGGCCGGGCGGCCTGGCACCTTTGGCGTGCGTTTTCATAATCACCTCTATCAGCAGCTGGGCCTTGACTATTACTACAAGGCCATGACCACCGACGACCTGCCGGCAGCCGTTGCAGGGATTCGCGCGCTGGGCATTCGCGGCTGTGGCGTGTCGATGCCGTACAAGGAAGCCTGCATGGCCCTGGTCGATGAAGTCGACCCGTCGGCAGCGGCGATCGAGTCGGTCAACACCCTGGTCAACAACGCTGGCCACCTGAAGGCCTACAACACCGATTACCTGGCCGTGCGGCAACTGCTTGAGACGCACCAGGTCGACCCTGCCACCGCCTTTGCCTTGCGCGGCAGCGGTGGCATGGCCAAGGCAGTGGCCAGTGCCCTGCGCGATGCCGGGTTCCGCGAGGGCATCATCGTTGCCCGCAACGAACAGGCCGGGCGGCAGCTGGCGGACGTTTGCGGGTATCGCTGGCTGGCCGAACTGGGCGACCTGTGCCCGCCGATGCTGGTGAACGTGACACCAATCGGCATGGCCGGCGGGCCAGAGGCCGAGGTGCTGGCCTTCAGCGAAAACGCCATTGCGGCGGCCGAGCGGGTATTTGATGTGGTGGCGATGCCAGCGCGCACGCCATTTATCCAGCGGGCAGAGGCGCTGGGCAAGCCGGTGATTACCGGGCTGGACGTGATCGCGTTGCAGGCATTGGAGCAGTTCGTGCTGTACACGGGGGTACGGCCGAGCCGTGAACAGGTTGAAGCGGCTGTGGCTTATGCGCGAAATGTCTGATTAACGCGATCTCCTGAATGAGCGGCCTTGTGTCGCGAGCGGGCTGCAAAGCAGCCCTTTCGCGACACAAGGCCGCTCATTCAGCTCCCGCGCAGGTCTTCAGAAGGCTTTGTGCCCTTTGTCCAGCTGCTCGTCCACCAATGCCCGGCCATGGGCCAGCGACACATGCTGAGCATTCTCAAGGTCCGAGAAGAACTTCATCGGCATGGCCATGCGCCTGCTGGTGTGCCCCTGGGGGTCGGTGATCAGGCAGCCGGCGGCATAAGGCAGGGGGGAGTCGGGGTGGGGCATCACGCTGGCGGTGATGGTGTGGTCGCGGTATTCACAGTGAAGAGATTGCATCGTCCTGTACCTCGCTGTGGCATGTGAAGCGCTTACCTTCATATACCACAGCAAGGGGCCAGGAGTTCCCGCCCCGACGAGTGCGAACTGCGGCTGTCAGCCTTTCAGTTCGGTTGGCTGGATCACTTCCACCCAGTAACCGTCTGGGTCCTTGACGAAGGCCAGGTGGTTCATGCGGCCGTCCTGCAGGCGCTTCTGGAACGGTACGTTCAGCTCTTCGAAGCGGGCGCAGGCAACACGCACGTCCGGCACCGAAATGCAGATGTGGCCAAAGCCGCGGGGGTCGGTGTTGCCGTTGTGGTAGGCGAACTCGGCGTCGTTCTCGGTGCCGTGGTTGTGGGTCAGCTCCAGCACGCCCGGGATCGACTTCATCCACTGGTGGCGCGCGGCGTCGTCGGCAGGGATCTGCGCCGGGTCGACCAGGGCCAGGAAGTACAGGCTGAAGGCAGCTTCAGGGAAGTCACGCTTGTCGACCAGGCGGAAGCCCAGCACGCGGGTGTAGAAGTCCAGCGACTTCTCGATGTCCTTGACCCGCAGCATGGTGTGGTTGAAGACGAACTGGGCGGTGGCAGCGTCTGGCTGCGCGGTAACGCCAGGCAGGGTTTGCAGATCGTGCAGGCTCATGGGTACTCCAGAGACGGGGCCGGCAACAGGTGCCAGCGAAACAGACAGGAGGGCCATGATACGGCAGTGAAGCGTTTGCGCAAATGAAAGCGCCCTGCTCGAGGGGAGCAGGGCGCTGGAATTAGAGGCCCGCATGTGCGGGCGCGTGATGGGGTCGCTAGTCCTTTAGCTGTCTCGATACTGCTGCAGTCCTTGTGAAAAAAGTGTGAAGTGGGCGTTGAAGTTTCATCAGCGCACCCAGCTTTCCACGGTAGCGGCCCCGTACTGTTCTTTCCAGGCCTTGAGGCCGCGGTGGTTGCCGCCTTTGGTCTCGATCAGCTCGCCGCTGTGCGGGTTTTCGTAGACTTTCACCACGCGCGGGCGACGCTGCTGTTTCGGTGCACTGGCGGTGCCGCGGGTAACCGCCTTCGGGTCGAGGATGGCGATGATATCGCGCAGACTTTTGTCATAGCTTTTCATCAGGCCGACTAGTTTCTGCTCGAATTCGATTTCGCGTTTGAGGCCGGCATCCTTTTTCAGCGCTTCCAGTTGTGCCATCTGTTCCTGGAGCGCTTTTTCGGCAGCACGAAACTCTGCAAGTCTGGACACTGTAATCACTCCTGTACGTCTTCGGTGGCAGGGCGTGACGAACATTGATAAGACTAAACGCCGGCCACGCGGGTGGGTAAAGCTGTTCGCTGACATCGAGTGTAGACACTTGCAGGAATTCGGTAAACCGCAAACTTTTTATAAGTAAGACGGGAACTTTCCAAGTTTTCCGAGCAGTAATTGATGCGTTTTTCGGCCCGCCTGGGAGAGGTTCTAGACCATGGTCCAATGGCCCGGCCCAGAGCGTTTGAGCGATGATTTCAGATGATGGTCGGCGTATGTTCGGCCGCGACGCATTCGCGTGACGCAGGTGCGTCATGATTTGTTTTTTCGCCTTTCTTGTGGATGTTCCTGCGCATGTTTTCCCCCCTTCCTCTCGCCCCCGGGCGCCGTGTTGCCGGCCTGTTCCTGTTGTGTACCGGCGCGCATGCCCAGGCCGCCGGTTTTCTTGAAGACACACGTGCCAAGGTCGAAGCACGCACTGTCTATTTCAACCGGGATTTCCGTGACGGCCACAGCAGTTCAAGCCAGGGTGCGTCAAAACGTGAAGAGTGGGCGCAAGGCTTCATTCTCAATGTGCAGTCGGGTTATACCCAGGGCCCGGTCGGCTTCGGTGTGGATGCACTGGGCATGTTCGGTTTGAAGCTCGACTCCAGCCCGTCCGACAGTAACAGTGGTTTGCTGCCGTCTTCCGGGCACGACCCACGTCACTCTGCCGACCAATACGCGAAGATGGGCCTGGCGGCCAAGGTCAAGGTGTCCAACACGGTACTGAAGTACGGCTCGATGATGCCGGATGTACCGTTGTTGAAATACAACGATGGTCGCCTGTTGCCGACCCTGTTCCACGGCGCAATGCTGACCTCCGAAGAAGTACGCGACCTGAAGTTCACCGTGGCCCGCTTGAACAAGTACACCGCGCGTGACTCCACTGATCGTCAGGACATTCGCGTGCATTGCAAGAACAAGCGCTATGCCTGCGGTATCGAAGCCGATCACTTCGACCTGGCTGGGGTGGACTACCGTTTCAACGACCGGATCAGTGCCCAGTATCAGGTCGCCAAACTGGAAAACATCTACCGCCAGCATTTCCTTGGCCTGGTTGCCAGCCAGCCACTCGCGGTCGGTAGCCTGTCGGCAGACCTGCGCCTGATCAAGAGCGATGACATCGGCAGCGCCCGCGCCGGCGAGATCGACCACCGTGCCTTCAGCGGCATGCTCGGCTACAGCCTGGGCGGGCACAAGATCAGCGCCGGCTGGCAGCGCATGTACGGTGAGAGCGCCATGCCGTACCTCGATGGCAGCAACCCGTACCTGGTCAACTACGCCCAGGTCAACGACTTCGCCGCCGCCCAGGAACGCTCCTGGCAGTTGCGCTACGACTACGATTTCAAAGCCCTCGGCGTGCCTGGCCTGAGCTTCTTTACCCGCTACATCAACGGTGACCACATCAAGGTCCCAGGCAGCAATGCCGAAGGCAAGGAATGGGAACGCGACACCGAACTCAAGTACCAGGTACAAAGCGGTACCTTCAAGGATGTCAGCGTGCGCCTGCGCAACTCCACCTACCGCAGCAACTATGAGAAGTGGGCGCGTGACATGGACGAGACCCGGGTCATCGTCAGCTATAACTTCTCTATTCTCTAAATCACAGGCCGGGCGGTGCCATGAAAGACTTGCTGTTGATCGGCATTGGCCCGGGCGACCCACGCCAGATCACCGTTGAGGCGGTCGAGGCATTGCGCAGCGCCACGCTGTTCTTCGTGCTCGACAAAGGTGCTGGCAAGGATGAACTGGTGCGCCTGCGCAAGGCCATGCTTGAACGCTACCGGCCGGAGGGCGGCTACCGCCTGGTGCAGGTCGCAGACCCGCAGCGTGATGCCGAGGCTGCGGATTATACGGGCGCGGTTCACGACTGGCACCGCCAGCGTGCCGCACTGTACGCCCGGTTGATCAGTGAGGAGATGGGCGCCGAGGATATCGGCGCCTTCTTGCTATGGGGTGAACCGGGCCTGTACGACAGCACCTTGCGCATGCTTGACCTGGTCCGCGAACGCGGGGTGGACGTGCGCCTGCAGGTGATCCCTGGCATCAGCAGTGTGCAGGCGCTGGCGGCGCGGCATCAGGTTCCGCTCAATCGCATTGGCGAGCCGCTGACTGTGCTGCCAGGGCGGCGCTTGGCCGAGCAGGGGCAGGTGGACAACGTGGTGGTGATGCTCGATGGGCAATGCGCGTTCGCCACGCTGGAGGACCCGGCGCTGGTGATCTACTGGGGCGCTTACCTGGGCACCGAGCATGAAGTGCTCATCGCCGGGCCATTGCAGGCCGTGAAGGCACGGATTCTTGAGGTGCGCGAGCGGGAGCGGGCGCGCATGGGGTGGATCATGGATACTTACCTGCTGCGGCGGGAGCTGTAAGGTGGGGTGCCTGTACCGGCCTGTACCGGCCTGTTCGCGGCTGAAGCCGCTCCTACAGGGATGTAACAGGCCTGTAGAAGCGGCCTTAGCCGCGAAACAGGTGCCGCCGATCTCAAGGCGTACCCAGAATTTCCAAGACCTTGTCGCGCAACTGGTCGATGGTGAAAGGCTTGCCAATCAGGTGCATGCCCTCGGGCACATCGACACTCTCGGCATAACCGCTGGCAAACATCACCGGCAGCAGCGGCCGCGCCGCACGGGCCTTGGTCGCCAGTTCTTCGCCGCGCATGTCCGGCAGGCCCACGTCGGTTACCAACAGAGCCAGTTGCTGGCTGGTATCCTCGATGATCTTCAGCGCCGCCGTGGCATTTTCCGCTTCAATAGTGCTGTAGCCTAATTCATCGAGCACTTCGAGCATCAGCATACGGACGATGTCGTCGTCTTCGACAACCAGAAGGTGCATGGTGGGTTCCCTGTTGAATAAGTCATGTTCCTACTCTGTGCGCCAGGCAGCAGCAGAAGTTCCCGAGGATACCGGCAGTCGCACTTCGATGGAACGATTCTCACACTCTGCCTTCAAATACTGGCTAAATGCCCTGCCGAAGCCGCCCAAGCGGGTTAGACTCGCCTGTTGACCGGTGAGCGCAGCGGCAGACAATAACAGGCTTTAGCCGCCACACTTTTCAATGGACTTTTTTCGCGCGGGCGTTTTCAGATGATTCAAGCAGCCTCGATGGACCAGCAAAGCTTCCGCAAGCTTTTGAGCCGCAATATCGGCTTACCCCTTGGAGTAGGCCTGCTTGGCGCCGTGGCCTTTGTCGCGGTGATCAACTACCTGCTTTCGGCCATGCAATGGGTCGAGCACACCGATCGGGTGATCGGCAATGCCAACGAAACGGTCAAGCTGTCGATCGACATGGAAACCGGCATGCGCGGTTTTCTGATCACCGGTGAGGAACGCTTCCTCGACCCTTACGAGGTGGCCAAGCCGCGCATCTTCAGCAGCCTGCAGAGCCTGCGCGTGATGGTCGAAGACAACCCGCAGCAGGTCGACCGGATCGACCGGCTGATCGCCCTGCAGAACGCCTGGAACGAGTTTGGTGGCGAGATGATCAGCCAGCGCCGCGGCGGTGGCGACTACCGCGCCTCGGTCGGCAATGGCCGTGGTAAGCGCATCACCGACGAAATACGCAAGGAGTTCGACGGCCTGATCGCCACCGAACAACAGTTGCGCATGGCGCGCACCGAGAAGGTCAGCACGGTCACCCTCACTGCCATTTCCGTGTTTGTGCTATTGATTGTCGGCCTCAGCGCCTTGCTCGCCTACCTTGGCCGCCGTGACCTGTTGGCACTGTCGGCCAGCTACACCGAAAACCTTCAGGCTCAGCAGCGCGCCGCCGAGCGCCTGGAGCACCAAGCCTGGCTGCGCAATGGTCAGACGCAACTGGCCGAGCAGGTGCTGGGCCAGCTGACCTTGCCAATGCTTGGCGACAATATCCTGCGCTTCTTCGCCAGCTACCTGGGCAGTGTGGTCGGTGCGCTCTACGTGCGCGACGAACATGGCCGCCTGGTGCGGGTGGCCAGCTATGGCCTGAGCAGCGAAGAACAGGCCCGCCAGCAGGTGCTGGGTGACCACGATGGTTTGCTGGCCCAGGCCGTGCGCGAAGGGCGCCTGTTGCGCCTGGACGACCTGCCGCAGGATTACTACCGGCTCAGCTCGGGCCTTGGCGACGGCCTGCCGCGTGGGGCCTTGCTGATGCCTGCGCGTAACGACGGGCAGATCAACGGCGTGCTCGAACTCGGTTTTCTGCGTCCGCTGCAGGACCGCGACGACGAGCTGATGGAGCGGGTGAGTGAAAACCTCGGCACCTCCATCGAAAGCGCCCGCTACCGCCAACGCCTGCAGGAAGTGCTGGCCGAAACCCAGCAACTCAACGAAGAACTGCAGGTGCAGCAGGAAGAACTCAAGACCGCCAACGAAGAACTCGAAGAGCAATCGCGGGTGCTCAAGGAGTCCCAGGCGCATCTGGAAACCCAGCAGGCGGAACTTGAACAGACCAACGAGCAGTTGTCCGAACGCACCGACGCCCTGGACCGCAAGAACGACGAACTCAGCCAGGCTCAGGAAGAACTGCAGGCCCGTGCCGACGACCTGCAGCGCTCGAGCAAGTACAAGTCCGAATTCCTCGCCAACATGTCCCACGAGCTGCGCACACCGCTCAACAGCTCGCTGATCCTGGCCAAGCTGCTGGCCGAGAACGGCGAGGGCAACCTCAGTGCCGAGCAGGTCAAGTTCGCCGAATCCATCTATTCCGCTGGCAACGACTTGCTGAACCTGATCAACGACATTCTCGACATCGCCAAGGTCGAGGCCGGCAAGCTCGAAGTGCGCCCCGAAAGCACACAGCTCGAGCGCCTGGTCGAAGGCCTGCGCGGCATGTTCCTGCCGCTGGCCGAGCACAAGGGCCTGGGCTTTGACGTCACGGTCGAAGCACAGGTGCCAGCCACTTTGTTCACCGACCGCCAGCGCCTGGAGCAGATTCTCAAGAACCTGCTGTCCAACGCCATCAAGTTCACCGAGCGTGGCCAGGTGAGCCTGAACATCGGCTACCAGGCCGGCAGTGGCATCATCTTCTCGGTGCGCGACAGTGGCATCGGCATTGCCGCCGACCAGCAGCAGGCGATTTTCGGCGCCTTCCACCAGGTCGATGGCACCAGCAACCGCCGCTACGGCGGCACCGGCCTGGGCCTGTCGATCTCGCGCGACCTGGCGCATCTGCTTGGTGGGCAGATCACCGTCGACAGCAGCCCCGGACAGGGCAGTGTGTTCAGCCTGTTCATGCCCGAACGCTACGAGTCGCAAGGTGAGGAGATCGAAGCGCTCAGCCTGCGGCCCGCGGTCGACAGCTTGCCGCCGGCGCCGTCGATTGCCGCGCCTGCAGTGTCCAAGCGCCCGGCCCCGGCCTTCAGTGATGACCGCGAGCGCGCCCCGTTTGGCAACCGCTGCATCCTGGTGGTCGAAGACGAGCCCAATTTCGCCCGCATTCTCTACGACCTGGCGCACGAACTGGGTTACAGCTGCCTGGTGGCGCCGTGCGCCGATGAGGGCTTCGAGCTGGCCGAACAGTACGTTCCCGACGCCATCCTGCTGGACATGCGCCTGCCCGACCATTCCGGGCTGACCGTGCTGCAGCGCCTCAAGGAACAGGCCACCACCCGGCATATCCCGGTGCACATCATCTCGGTGGAAGACCGGGTAGAGGCGGCCATGCACATGGGCGCGGTGGGCTATGCGGTCAAGCCAACCAGCCGTGAGGAGCTCAAGGAAGTCTTCGCCCGCCTGGAAGCCAAGCTGACCCAGAAGCTCAAGCACATCCTGCTGGTGGAAGACGACGACCTGCAGCGCGAGAGCATCGCCCGCCTGATCGGCGACGATGATGTCGAGATCACTGCCGTGGCCATGGCCCAGGACGCCCTGGCGCTGCTGCGCGAAAATATCTACGACTGCATGATCATCGACCTCAAGCTGCCCGACATGCTCGGCAACGAGTTGCTCAAGCGCATGACCGCCGAGGATATCCGCTCGTTCCCGCCGGTGATCGTCTACACCGGGCGCAACCTCACCCGCGAGGAGGAGGCCGACCTGCTCAAGTATTCGCGCTCGATCATCATCAAGGGCGCGCGCTCGCCAGAGCGCCTGCTCGATGAAGTGACGCTGTTCCTGCACAAAGTGGAATCGCAGCTGTCCCATGAACGCCAGCGCATGCTCAAGACCGCGCGCAGCCGCGACAAGGTCTTCGAAGGGCGCAAGGTGCTGCTGGTAGACGACGATGTGCGTAACATCTTCGCCCTGACCAGTGCCCTGGAGCACAAGGGCGCGATCGTCGAGATCGGCCGCAACGGGCGCGAAGCCATCGAGCGCCTGGAACAGCACGATGACATCGACCTGGTGCTGATGGACGTGATGATGCCGGAGATGGACGGCTTCGAGGCCACCCGCCTGATCCGTCAGCAGCCGCGCTGGCGCAAGCTGCCGATCATCGCCGTGACTGCCAAGGCGATGAAGGACGACCAGCAGCGTTGCCTGCAGGCCGGCGCCAATGATTACCTGGCCAAACCGATCGACCTGGACCGCCTGTTCTCGTTGATCCGTGTGTGGCTACCGCAACTGGAGCGAATTTGACTAGCGAGCGCAACACCGACATCGAGATCCGGCTGCTGATCGAGGCGATCTACCTCAAGTACAGCTACGATTTTCGCAACTACTCCGGCGCGTCGATCAAGCGCCGGGTCCTGCATGCGCTCCGCCAGTTCGACTGCCTTACAGTGTCGGCGCTGCAGGAGCGGGTGCTGCACGACCCGGGCATGTTCATGCAGCTGCTGCAGTACCTGACGATCCCGGTCAGCGAGATGTTCCGCGACCCCGGCCACTTCCTCGCGCTGCGCCAGGAAGTGGTGCCGCTGCTGCACACCTGGCCATCGATCAAGGTGTGGATTGCCGGTTGCAGCACCGGTGAAGAGGTGTATTCGATGGCCATCCTGCTGCGCGAGGAGGGCCTGCTCGAACGCACCATCATTTATGCCACCGACATCAACCCACATTCGCTGGACCGCGCCAAGCAGGGTATCTACTCGATGCAGAGCATGCGCGAGTACGAAGAAAACTACCGCCTGGCCGGCGGGCGCCGCGACTTTGCCGAGTACTACACCGCCGCCTACGGCAACGCCATCATGGACGGCAGCCTGCGCGAAAACGTGACCTTTGCCGACCACAGCCTGGCCACCGACAGTGTGTTCTCGGAAACCCAGCTGGTGTCCTGCCGCAACGTGCTGATCTACTTCAACAAGGAACTGCAGGACCGTGCCCTCGGCCTGTTCCACGAGTCCCTCTGCCACCGTGGTTTCCTGGTGCTGGGCAGCAAGGAATCGGTGGATTTTTCCGCCTATAGCGAGCGTTTCGAGCCGTTGGTCAAACCCGAACGGATCTTCCGCAAATCATGAACGGCGTGCGCGCGGTGGTCATCGGCGCCTCGGCGGGCGGCGTTACGGCACTGTTCGCGGTGCTCGGTGCGTTGCCTGCCGGTTTCGCCATTCCGGTGCTGTGCGTGCTGCACCTGCCTGACGACCGCCACAGCCAGCTGGCCGAGGTGCTGCAACGGCGCTTGCAGCGGCCGGTGCGCCAGGCCTGTGACAAGGATGCCATTGTCCCAGGGCAGATCTACGTGGCCGGGCCGGGCTATCACTTGTCGGTGGAAGCCGACCTCAGCCTGTCACTGAGCCAGGAAGAACCGGTGCATTTCTCGCGCCCGGCCATCGATTTTCTCTTTACCTCGGCGGCCGATACCTATGGCCCCGGGCTGCTCGGCGTGCTGCTCACCGGGGCCAACGAAGATGGCGCCGAAGGGCTTGCCTACATCAAGAACAGCGGCGGCCGGACCGTGGTCCAGGACCCCCGTGACGCACAGGTGGCGCTGATGCCGGAGGCCGCCCTGGCCCTGCACACGCCTGACCTTATCCTTTCTCTGAGCGGTATCGGGCAATTGCTCGCTACTCTGGAACCCAGCGCATGCTAAGCCTCACCACTGCCAAACTGCTGATCGTCGACGACCTGCCGGAAAACCTGCTGGCCCTCGCCGCCCTGATCCAGGGTGAAGACCGCGAGGTGCACCAGGCGCAGTCGGCGGAAGCGGCCTTGTCGCTGTTGCTCGAGCACGAGTTCGCCCTGGCCATTCTCGACGTGCAGATGCCAGGCATGAACGGCTTCGAGCTGGCCGAACTGATGCGTGGCACGGAGAAGACTCGCAACATTCCGATCGTCTTCGTCACCGCTGCCGGGCGCGAAATGAACTATGCCTTCAAGGGCTACGAGAGCGGCGCCGTGGACTTCCTGCACAAGCCCCTCGACACCGTGGCGGTGAAGAGCAAGGTGTCGGTGTTCGTCGACCTGTATCGCCAGCGCAAGGTGCTGGATCGCCAGTTGCAGGCGCTTGAGCGCAGCCGCCAGGAGCAGGAGTTGCTGCTGGCCCAGCTGCAAGTGGCGCGTGGCGAGCTGGAGCATGCGGTGCGCATGCGCGACGACTTCATGTCGATCGTTGCCCATGAAGTGCGCACGCCGCTCAATGGCCTGATCCTGGAAGCCCAGTTGCGCAAGATGCACCTGGCGCGCAGCAATCACGACGCGTTCAGCCCCGACAAGCTGCAGGCCATGGTCGAGCGTGACGAGCGCCAGATCAACAGCCTGATCCGCCTGATCGAGGACATGCTCGATGTGTCGCGCATCCGCACCGGCAAGTTGTCACTGCGGCCCAAGGCGTTCGACCTGAGCCAGCTGGTACGCGGCCTGGTGGAGAACTTCGCGGCCCAGGCCACGGCCTTGCAGACGCACATCGAGCTGCAGCGCTGTGAGCCCTTGCAGGGCGAGTGGGACGAATTTCGCATTGAGCAAGTGCTGGCCAACCTGTTGTCCAACGCTTTGCGCTATGGCGAGCGCCAGCCGGTGCAGGTGCGGGTGTTCGAGCAGGGCGGCATGGCCTGGGTGCAGGTGCAGGACCACGGGATCGGTATCAGCGCTGCCAACCAGCAACGTATCTTCCAGCAGTTCGAGCGCGTGGCCACCCAGCAGGCTAGCGCCGGGCTGGGGCTGGGGTTGTATATCTCCGAGCAGATCGTCCATGCCCATGGCGGGCGTCTGGAGGTGCAAAGCGAGGAGGGCAAGGGTGCCACGTTCAGCCTGCAACTGCCGCTGGCGGGCGAAACCGAACAAAACGACCAGCTGCGGGCAACCTCCGCGTAAGCCTGGGGTCAGATGGCCAACTGTATGAATTTCAAGGCGTTATCATGAGTGAAGATGCACAAGATGTAGTACTGGTGGTCGAGGATGAACCGGCGATCCGGATGATCCTGCGCGATTACCTGGCGGGTGAGGGCTACCACGTGCTGGTGGCTGAAGACGGTGAGCAGGCGTTTGCCATCCTGGCGAGCAAGCCGCACCTGGACCTGATGGTGACCGATTTCCGCTTGCCGGGTGGCATTTCCGGGGTGGAAATCGCCGAGCCTGCGGTGAAGCTGCGGCCGGACCTGAAGGTGATCTTCATCAGCGGCTACCCGGCGGAAATCCTTGAGTCCGGCAGCCCGATCGCCCGCAAGGCACCGATCCTGGCCAAGCCGTTCGACCTCGACACCCTGCACGAGCAGATCCAGGCGCTGCTGCGCTGACTGCTGCAGGCTGAGCGATATCTTCGTGGGAGCGGCCTTGTGTGGCGAAAGGGCCACGCAAGGCCGCGCCTGAAATGACCGTGCGTTACGTTAGGGTCCGCTCGATCCCGCCGACCAACAGGCTCTCCATCAACCCGAGCCCTTGTTGCTCAGGCAAGCCCTTGAGCATCCCCGGCAACTGGTTGAGCAAGGTCGCCACGACATGCGCCGTCGCCACCAGTGCTTCCCCCTGCAAAGTCGCCCGCGGCGCGATCAGGCGCAGCAACCCCGCTTCATAGCGCTTGCGCAGCAACCCCAGGTGCACCTGCTGCTGCTCGCTCAAGCAGCACAAGTCGCGTTCGGCCAGGCGAAACTGCATGGGCCGCTCGGCATGCAACTGCCAGTGCGCGGCAATCAGGCAGTTCAACGCCGACCCCCCACGTGCCATTGCCCGCCGCCCCTGTTCCAGGGTCGCCTGCAGCTCTTCGTACAACTCCTCGATCAGGTCGAACAGCAGGTCCTGCTTGCTGGGGAAATGGTGATACAGGGAGCCGGCGGTCAGGCCCACATGCGCTGCCAGCTCGCGCATGCTGACCTGGCCAAAGCCCTTTTCAGCGAACAGTGCCATGGCCCGGTCACGTCGCTCCTCGAAGTTGGCACAGCGCATGGCGGCATTGACCGGGGGCATGGCGTGCACTCCTCAGTAGGTGAAGAAACCACGGCCGCTCTTGCGCCCCAGCCATCCGGCCGCGACCATTTCCTTGAGCAGCGGGGCAGGGCGGTACTTGCTGTCGCTGAAGCCTTCATGGAAGGCCTCCATGATTGCCAGCAGGGTGTCCAGGCCGATGAGGTCGGCCAGGGCCAGCGGGCCGATCGGCTGGTTGCAGCCTAGGCGCATGCCGGTGTCGATGTCCTCGGCACTGGCCAGGCCTTCCTGGCGCACGAAGATCGCTTCGTTGATCATCGGCACCAGGATGCGGTTGACCACGAAGCCTGGGCGGTTGCCGGCGGTGATCGGCGTCTTGCCAAGCTTTTCAGTGACCACCAGCGCCTGGGCATAGGTGCTGTCGCTGGTCTGCAGGCCGCGGATGATTTCGACCAGGGCCATCATCGGCACCGGGTTGAAGAAGTGCACGCCAATGAAGCGCTGCGGGTGCTCGATGCTGGCTGCCAGCTGGGTCACCGACAGCGACGAGGTGTTGGTGGCGATCAGGCAGTCGGCCGCGACGTTGGCCGCCACCTGCTGAAGAATGCGCTGCTTGAGCTGCAGGCTCTCGGTGGCGGCTTCGATCACCAACTGCGCGCTACCCAGTTGGGCGTAGTCGGTGCTGGTGCGGATGCGGGTTTTTGCCGCTTCGGCGCGCTCGGCCTCGAGCGTGCCCTTGCTCACCTGGCGCTCCAGGTTCTTGCTCAAGGTGGCCACGCCACGCTCCAGCGCGGCGTCGGAGACGTCCACCAGCAGGACCTGGTAGCCGGCCACCGCGCACACTTGGGCGATACCGTTGCCCATGGTACCGGCGCCAATCACGGCAATCTGTTCAATCGTCATGTTTCAGCCCCCTCAGACGCGCTCGAAGACCACGGCAATGCCCTGGCCGCCACCGATGCACATGGTGGCCAGCGCGTAGCGGCCCTGGATGCGCTGCAGTTCGTGGATGGCCTTGGTGGCGATGATCGCCCCGGTGGCACCGACCGGGTGGCCGAGGGAAATGCCCGAGCCGTTCGGGTTGACTTTCTCCGGGTCGAAGCCGAGTTCGCGGGCCACGGCGCAGGCTTGGGCGGCGAACGCTTCGTTGGACTCGATCACGTCCAGGTCGTTGACGCTCAAGCCGGCCTTTTCCAGCACCTTGCGGGTCGCCGGGATCGGGCCAAGGCCCATCAGTTCCGGCTCAACGCCAGCGTGGGCGTAGGCCACCAGCCGCGCCAGTGGCTTCAGGCCCAGGCGGCGCACGGCGTCACCGGTGGCCAGCACCAGGCCGGCGGCGCCATCGTTGATGCCGCTGGCGTTGCCGGCGGTGACGGTACCGTCCTTCTTGAACACGGTTTTCATGCCGGCCAGCTGCTCGGCCGTTACATCGGCACGCACGTGCTCGTCGACGGCGAACTGCACGGTGCCTTTGCGGGTTTTCAGTTCAATCGGCACGATCTGGCTGTCGAAGCGGCCTTCGGCCTGGGCACGGGCGGCGCGGCGCTGGCTGGTCAGGGCCAGTTCGTCCTGCATTTCGCGGCTGATGCCCTGCTGGGCGGCAACATTTTCCGCGGTGATGCCCATGTGGAAGTGCTCGAACGGGTCGTGCAAAACGCCGACGGTGTAGTCGATGCCTTGCAGATCCCCCATGCGCGCGCCCCAGCGAGCCTGTGGCAGCAGGTACGGGCCACGGCTCATGGACTCGGCACCGGCGGCCAGGGCCACTTCGGCATCGCCCAGCAGCAGGCACTGCGCGGCCGAGACGATGGCCTGCAGGCCCGAACCGCACAGGCGGTTGACGTTGAAGGCCGGGGTTTCCTTGGGGATGCCGGCGTTCATGGCCGCCACCCGCGACAGGTAGGCGTCGCGTGCTTCGGTAGGGATGACGTTGGCCATTACCACATGGCCGATCTGCTCGGCAGACACGCCCGAACGTTCGATGGCGGCGCGGGTCACGGCGGTGGCCAGGTCGGCCAGTGGCAGGTCCTTGAGGGCACCACCGAAACCACCGATGGCGGTACGGACGGCACTGACGACATAGATTTCTGCGCTGCTCATAGAGGCTCCGATTGCGAAGGCATGGCGGGAGCAGGCCAGGCTCTGCGAGAATGGCCGGCGATCCCGAGGTGGGTCCGAGTCTAGGCAAAGGCTCCCTTGCAGCCTATGCCGGATCTGTTCAGTCAACCTGGCATTTTTTGCCACTCAGCATAAACAGTGAATTCCGCCATGCGCGATAGCGATTCGGTCGCGGTGTACTTTCTCAATGCCATGCTGCATGCCTTGCGCGAGCAGCCCGAGGTGCTCGAGGGGCGGCTGCGCGGCGTGGGCATCGACCCGGCCGTGCTCGGTCAGCCCCAGGCACGGGTGCCGGCCAAGGCATTCGCGCGATTGTGGCTGGAGCTGATCGAGCTGCTGGACGATGAGTTCTTTCGCCTCGACAGCCATGGCATGCCACTGGGCAGCTTTGCCCTGATCTGCCGTGGCTTGATCCAGGAACCGAACCTGGAAAAAGCCCTGCGCCAGTGCATGAGCAGTTTCGCCCTGTTCCTGCGCGACCTGCGCGGAAACCTCACGTTGCGCGGTGGGCGTGCGGTGATCAGTGTTCAGTCGGCGATCGCCGACCCGCTGACCCGGGTGTACGCCGAGGAAACCTACCTGGTGCTGATGATCGGCCTGCTGTGCTGGCTGGCCGGGCGGCGCATCGCCATTGATCGCACCGAACTGGCGGTGGCACGCCCGGCCCAGGACGATGACCCGTTGTTGTGGGGGCCGGACCTGCGCCTGGGTAGCGGGCGCACCGAGGTCGAGTTCGACAGTGCCTGGCTGCGCTTGCCGGTGGTGCAGGACCTGGCGGGCCTGAAAACCTTCCTGCGCAGTGCGCCACAGGGCCTGGTGATCCGCTTTCGCAATCAGACTGGCCTGGTTGCCGAGGTCTATCGGCATTTGCGCGCCCGCCGTTATGGGCAATGGCCGACCTTGGCGGCCATGGCCGAGCAGCAGGGGATCAGTGCCAGTACTTTCCGCCGCCAGCTGGAGCGTGAAGGGCGGTCGTATCAGCAGATCAAGGATGAAGTCCGCCGCGCGATGGCCTTCGAGCATTTGCGCGAAGGCACGTTGAGCATCGCCGAGATTGCCGAGCAGGCCGGCTTCCAGGAGCCCAGTGCGTTTCACCGGGCATTCAAGAAGTGGACCGGGCAGAGCCCGGGCAGCTATCGGGCCAGGTTGGCCGGGCTTGCCAACCTCAGTCTTGCAGGTCGGCTGCCAGCGCCTTGACCCGTTTCAAGTCACCCTTTGCAATTTTTGCAACCCTCGTCCCGTACTCGGCATCGGCCTTGTAAAGGAACGACAGCATGATGTGCTTGCTCTGCTCATCGGCAACAGCCAGTGATTGGCCAAAGCTGTTGACCAGGTCGTGCTGCTCGCTTTTCGAGTAAGCGCGGTAAAGGTCACCGGCCTGCTTGAAGTTCTGTTCGCGGGTGATGCCCTGTTGCTGGGTCGTGCCGCTCAAGGCCAGCTGGCTGTAGCGCGCAGACTCGGTGGTGCTGCGCGGCTGCAGGCGGCTGGGCTGGTAGTTGACCATGTCACGGGTGCGGTTGGGGTTGAGTGCGCCATCCTGGTTGCCATTGTTGACGGCCGCTCGCGGCTGGTTGATCGGCAGGCTGCCAGCGTTGGCGCCGACCCGGTACATCTGGGTGTCGGCATAGGAGAAGAGCCGGCCCTGCAGCAAGCGGTCTTCGGAGGGCTCTATACCCTTGATCAGGTTGGAAGGCGCCAGGGCGACCTGTTCGGTTTCCTGGAAGAAGTTGCCGACATTGCGATTGAGCACCATCTGCCCCACCCGACGCTCAGGCACTTGCGGCCAGACCTTGGTGGCGTCCAGCGGGTCGAAGTCGAAGCTTGCCAGCTGCTCTGGGCGCAGGGTCTGAATGTAGAGGTCCCACTTGGGATAGTCGCCACGGGCAATGGCGCTTACCAGGTCCTCGGTCATGTGGCTGAAGCTTTTGCCCTGGATCTGCTCCACAGCTTTGGGGTCGAGGTTTTCCTGGCCTTGCAGGCTCTTCCAGCGGAACTTCACGTAGGTGGGTTCACCTTTGGCGTTGACGAACTTGTAGGCATGCACACTGTTGCCATCCATGTGCCGATAGCTTTTAGGGGTGCCTTCATTGGAGTACAGCAGGGTCAGGGTGCGGGTGGCCTCCGGCATGTGCGAGAGCAGGTCGAAGCGCCGGGCATCATTGCCCAGGTTGTTGCGAGGGTCGGGCTTGAAGGCATGGACCAAGTCCGGGAACTTGATGGCGTCGCGGATGAAGAACGTAGGGAAGTTGTTGCCCACCAGGTCCCAGTTGCCCGTCGAGGTGTAGAAGCGGGTGGCGAAGCCTCGCGGGTCGCGCAGGGTTTCCGGCGAGTGCAGGCCATGCACCACCGACGAGAAGCGCACGAACACCGGGGTCTTCTCGCCGGGGGTGAACAGCGGCGCCATGGTCAGCGCCGACAAGTCTTCGGACGCGGTGAACTCGCCATGGGCGCCGGTGCCGCGGGCGTGCACCACGCGTTCCGGGATGCGTTCGCGGTCGAAGCGCTGGAGTTTCTGAATCAGTTGCACATCCTGCAGCAAGGTCGGGCCAGTGGCACCGGCAGTCTGGGAGTGCTGGTTGTCACCGACTGCAGCGCCGTTATCGCGGGTCAGGGGCATGGCGAGCAGCGCAGGGCTCGCAAGAACAGTTGCGCACAGCAGCGTCAACGCAGCGCAGTTGGGGCGGGTCAGAAGCATGGTGAAGGCACTCGCTTGATCAAGGGAGCGCCGATGCTAGTCAAGCTGCAGGTACCTCACCGTAAGGCTGTACGGCTCATGCTGTATGACGTTTCACTGCTTCGAGTCAGTGGATAGCCACCGGGTTGATGTTGACCTGGGTCGAGCCCTTGTACAACGGCTGCCCCAGCACGAACAGGAACTCGAAGGCTTTGTCTTTGACCAATGCGCGGGTGTCGATCAGTTCCAGGTTGTAGATCCCTCGCTTGGCCAGCATGAACTGGTTGACCGGGAATTCTTCACCGGTCGGATTCGGGTACACCTCCGAAGCCCAGGTATCCCCGCCGAAGGCGACGATGCCCTGGTCCGCCAGCCACTCGGCGGCCGCCAGGTCGATGCCAGGCTCGGTGGCGAGGAACTGCTGGTTGTCTTTGCCGATCAACTCCAGCCAGCCGGTGTTGAACAGCACCACATCGCCCTTGCGCAGGGTGATGCCTTCGTTCTTCAGCACGGCCTTGATGTCGTCGACACTGAACGCGGTGCCACCGGGGACGATGGCCTTGCCGTAGTGGGCGGTCATGTCCAGCACCACGCCGCGGGTGACCATCGGCGGCACCTTTTCCACGCCCAGCTTGATCACGCCTTCGACGGTGACGAAATCGGCCGCCTTGTTGCCGTTGTAGTAGACGTTGTCGATACCGATATGGCCGATGCCGTTGAGCTGCGTGCCGACGCCGGTCCAGCCGTTGACCAGTTCGTCGTTGAAGGTGAATTTGTTGCGGCCCAGAGTCTGGCCGGCCTGTTCACCGGGCTGGATGTTGTACAGGTGGAAGCTGCGATGGCGGAAGGCCGGCAGGTCTTTGCTGACGGGTACTGCCAGGGGGTAGGTCTTGCCGGTCTTGACCAGGCTCACGGCCTGTTTCACCACCTCGGGTGTGAGCAGGTTGGCGGCGCCGATCTCGTCCTGCCTGCCATAAGGCGAGGCCTGCCAGTCGGCGGCCAGGGTGGCCTGGGCGGTGCTCGCCAGGGCAGCAGCGAGCAGCAGGGGCTGGAAGCGTTTCATCGAATTCTCCTGAAGGTGAAGCGTTGTCAGGAGCGCATTCTGGGCAGGGCAGCGGTGGGGAAAAAGCGGCCCGGGAGACAATGACTTTTGCCTGCCGGTCAATAACCGTCGTCGTTCAGGGCCAGGCTCTGGCGCAGCTGTTCGACCATCGACACGCGCAGCGTTTCTGGCGCCTTGACCCGGATCGAGCCGGCCTGGGAGAGCAGCCAGCCCATCAGCGCCCGGCTGTCTTCGACCGTGGCCGCGAGCATCGCGCCGCCATTGTCGTGGGGGGCCAGGCGCATGTCTTCGGAGAGTGGCTGGTCTTCCAAGCGACGGGCGAGGCCATCGTCGACCCAGGCTTGCAGTTCGATCTGTTGCGAAGGGCTGAGTACATCCGGCTGCAACTGTTGGGCGGCATCCAGGCTCAGGCCAGGCTGCCAGTACCAGCCATAGGGCATGCCCTTGCTGTTGCAGTGCAGCGGGAACAGCGTTGCCAACTCATTGAGGTCGCGCTCGACGGTACGTTTGCTGGTCTTGTGGCCGACCCTGGCCAGTGCGGCCTGCAACTGTGTGGAGCTCATCCCGGGATGGCGGTCGGGCAGCAGTTTCAGTAGCTGCCATTGTCGGGCGATGGTGTGGCGGGTCGGGTGGCTGGGCACGGGGCTTCGTCCTTGAAGGCCAGGCACGGAGTGTGCCTGAGTGATGGCATATAGCTATTGCGAGAGGATACTCCTTCGGCGGATGGGATCCAAGTTCAGCGAGATCGGCGGTTGTTGGAGGCATCCCAGGAAAGTGCCGTGTCAAGGCCTCCGGGTGACCGCCACCGCACTTTAAGCGCCTGTGAGATCGAGCGCCGCCCGCGAGGCGCATCGCGGATGAATCCGCTCCTACATCTGTTGCAACGTGCCAAACCTGCAACGCTATGGTTGCCAGCCCTGGCGCATGCCTTGAGCCTTGTAAACAAGGCTGACAACCATGGCCTCACAGGCATGGCCACGTTGCAACAAATTGTAGGAGCGGATTCATCCGCGATGCGCCGCGCGGGCGGCGCTCGATCTCACTGGCACCAAGAGCTCGAGGCCGACACCTGCCCAAGACAGTTCAATTCAGGCGAGCCACCCACTTTCCGCCGCGTCCGCCCGCCTTCAATTGCGAATGGGGCGCAAAGCGCCCCCATGTTTTCAATCCAAAGTGGATGCCAAAGCCTGCAGGCCACCTTCATAGATGCCCTTGAACAGCGCCTGCGCCTCTGCATCGCTGACCCCAGCCGGGGTGAATTCGCCGAACCATTCGATCAGGCTGCCCTGGCCATCGGCCTTGACCCGCAGGGTCGACAGGTAGCCCGTCACCGGGAACGGGCTGGTGAGGATCGTGTAGCTGTAGCTGCGTGCCTTTTCGTCGAAGGCCATCAGGCGTTCGACGATGCTGTTGCCGTCTGGGTCTTTCAGCGAGCGCACGCGGCCGCCTTCGCTGGACAGGCTTTCAGGGATGAACGGCAGCCAGTCGGGCAGGCTGTCGAAGCCGCCGATCAGGGCCCAGACGTGGTCAGGGCTGTGTTGGGTGTGCAGGGAAGCGTAGGCAGCTGCCATGGTGTAAGTCTCCAGTTGGCTTCAGATAGCGAGGCTGTCGACCACACCGTCGACCCGCAGGGCCGCGCCGGTGGTGGCAGAGGAATAAGGGGAGGCCAGGTACACCGCCAGGTGAGCGACTTCGTCGACCTCGGCGACGCGTTGGATGATCGAGCTTGGCCGTGCGTTGCGCACGAAGTGGTCGGCTTCTTCACGGATGCTGCGCCCGGAGGCCTGGGCGGCGTCGGCCACCAGTGCGGCGACGCCGTCGGTCAGGGTCGGGCCGGGCAGCACGGCATTGACCGTTACCCCGGTGCCGGCCAGGCGCTTGGCAAGGCCGTCGGACACAGCAAGGTTGGCGGCCTTGGTCACACCGTAGTTGATCATGTCGGCGGGGATGGCGATGCCCGATTCGGAGGAGATGAACAGGATCCGCCCCCAGCCTTTGCCGACCATGCCCGGGGCATAGTGGCGAGCCAGGCGCACGCCGGACAACACGTTGACGTCGTAGAAGCGCTCCCACTCGCTGTCGGGCACCTCGAAGAAGTCTACGTCGTCGTAGATGCCCAGGTTGTTGACCAGGATATCGGTCTGCGGGTGGGCGGCGAACAGGGTTTCGGCGCCTTCGGCAGTGCCCAGGTCGGCAATCACGCCGTGCACACTTCAGGGCCTCGCCTGGTCTAGCGAGTCGAGGAGGCGCGGATCGTTGTAGTGGTGGTATCCGTTGGCAAGCGCCAGTGGAGTGAGGTCTATCGTGCGGCTCAAAAGCGTTAGATCAAGCACTGTTGCAATGCTTCGATAAACACCTCTTCGGCCCGGCTCAACCGCTGTTCCCTGTTCCACAACAGGTGAATGTCCACATCGGCAATTCCTTCTTCAGGTGGCAGCTTCCACAGCAGCCCTGCCGCCACGTCCGGCGCTACCACATGCTCGGGCAGGCAGCCGATGCCGAACCCGGCAATCACCAGTCGGCGCACTTCTTCAAGGCTCGGCGACGACGCCACGATCCGCCCGGAAAACCCCTGCTGGTCGCGGAAAATGGTCAGCGGCGACAGCATGCCGCCAATCTGGTCGCTGGTGAAACTGACGAAATTCTCCCGCTGCAGATCGCCCTCGGCCTGGCCGAACAAGGCATGGTGCTTGCCGCAGAAAAACGCATAGCGCTGGCGCAGGAACAGCCGCTGTTCCAGGCGTGGTTGCGGCCGGCGATTGAGGCTCAGGCCTGCGGTGGCGGTTTTTTCCTGCAATGCGGCAACGATGTCCGAGCTGCGCATCACGTCGATTTCCAGATCGACCCTTGGGTGCTGGCGATGGAAGTCCGCCAGGAAGTCATCGAACCGCTCGCTGACGATGCGGCTGATCATCAGCAAGCGCACCTTGCCTACCAGTTCGTCCGCCGGCTGCTCCAGCAGGCCGCCGATCTGCGACATCTGCCCATACACCTCACCGGCCAGCTGAAACAGCTGCTCGCCCATGTCGGTGAGCACGAAGCGTGGCCCACGGCGAGCGATCAGCTGGCGGCCGAGCTGTTCTTCGAGGCGTTTCAGCGCTTGGCTCACGGCCGGTTGGGTAAGGTGCAGGCGGGCAGCCGCGCGGCTGATGGACAGCTCCTGGCCGATCACGCGGAAGGTGCGCAGCAGGTTCCAGTCGAGGCGGTCGTTGAGCAGGCGGTCGGACATGGCAGGCTCGATGATAAGCAGGGCTAATAGTGCGAATAATAAATAGAAAATTGACTAATCATAGCCCCAGGACGATAAATCGCAGTCATTGAGGCCAGTGATATCGGTGCTGGCCTCTTCGCGGGCAAGCCAACACCGGCCACCAAGCCAAGCGCCACCAGAGCGTAACCGTGACCCCCTTAACTCCTGCCAGAAAAACAAGCAAAGGAGCCACCATGAAGCCCACCGCTTCGCCCCAGCCGCGTCGTGCCGCCGCCGCCGCGTTCATCGGCACCATGATCGAGTGGTACGACTTCTACATTTACGCCACCGCCGCCGCCCTTGTGTTCGGTGCCTTGTTCTTCCCCTCCGACGACAGCCTGTTCAGCACCATGGCCGCGTTCGGCACCTTCGCCGTGGGCTTCTTCGCCCGGCCGCTGGGTGGCATTGTCTTTGGCCACGTGGGCGACCGCATCGGCCGCAAGAAGTCGCTGGTCATCACCCTGCTGATGATGGGCATCGTCACCGTGTGCATCGGCCTGTTGCCGACCTACGCGCAGATCGGCGCCGCTGCGCCGGTGCTGCTGATCATCCTGCGGGTGATCCAGGGCATTGCCGTGGGCGGTGAGTGGGGCGGGGCCGTGCTGATGGCCGGCGAACATGCGCCCAAGGGCCGCCGCAACTTTTTCGCGTCGTTCGCCCAGCTGGGCAGCCCTGCAGGCCTGATCCTGTCGCTGCTGGCCTTTGGCGCGGTGACCCGCCTGCCGGAAGAAGACCTGATGAGCTGGGGCTGGCGTGTGCCGTTCCTGGCCAGCGCGCTGTTGCTGCTGGTGGGCCTGGCGATTCGCCTGGGGGTCAACGAGTCCCCCGAGTTCATTGCCAGCCGCGAGCAGGCAGCCAGGGCCCAGCGCAAGGAGCAGACACCGGTGCTGGAAGTACTGCGTACTGCCTGGCGCCCGCTGTTGCTGTGCATCGGTGCCAACACCCTGGGTATCGCCGGGGTCTATTTCACCAACACCTTCATGATCAGCTACACCACCCAGCAGTTGCACCTTGAGCGCTCGCTGATCCTCGAATGCCTGTTCTTCGTGGCGGTCATCCAGTTCTGCGTACAGCCGCTGGCCGCCTGGCTCTCGGAAAAGCTCGGAGCCACCCGCTTCCTGGCCCTGGTCGCCCTGCTGGCGATGGCCTCGCCGTACCCGATGTTCGTGTTGGTCAGCTCCGGCGAAGGCCCGCTGATCGTGCTTGGCATCGCCCTGGCGGCGGCTTGCATGGCGTCGTTCTACGCGGTGATCGCCGGCTACGTCAGCGGCATGTTCGACACCCGCGTGCGCTACACCGCGATTTCCATGGCCTACCAGGTTTGTGGCGCCATCGCTGGCGGCCTCACGCCACTGATCGGCACCTGGCTGGCCCACACCTTCACCGGACAATGGTGGCCGATGGCCGTGTTCTACACCCTGATCGCCAGCATTTCCCTGGTCTGCGTGCTTGCCCTGGCACGCCAGTACGCCCGTAGCCAGCGCCTGGAACTGGCCTGATCGATCCACCTGATTCTGGAGTACCCGCACATGTTGAAAAGCAATGGCGAACGCCTGTGGGCGAGCCTGATGGCCATGGCCGAAGTCGGTGCCACCGCCCGTGGCGGCAGCTGCCGCCTGGCCCTGAGCGACGAGGACAAGGCCGGCCGTGAACTGTTCAGCCACTGGTGCCGCGAAGCCGGCCTGACGCTGACGGTGGATGCCATCGGCAACCTGTTCGCCCGCCGCGCCGGCAGCGACCCGGCTGCCGCCCCGGTGATGATGGGCAGCCACCTCGACACCCAGCCCGAGGGCGGCCGATTCGATGGCGTCTATGGCGTGCTGGCGGGCCTTGAAGTGGTTCGCCGCCTCAACGACCTTGGCATCCACACCCGCAAGCCGCTGGAAATCGCGGTGTGGACGAACGAGGAGGGGGCGCGCTTCACCCCGGCCATGTTCGGCTCGGCGGTATTCACCGGCACGCTGGCGCTGGACCAGGCTCTGGCCATCCGCGATGCCGATGGCATCAGCGTCGCTGACGAACTGCAGCGCACCGGCTACGCCGGCCAGCGCCCGTTGGGCGGCCAGGTCGACGCCTATTTCGAGGCGCACATCGAGCAAGGCCCGATCCTTGAAGACAACGCCAAGGCCATCGGCGTGGTCAGCGGTGGCCAGGCCATCCGCTGGCTGGATGTGACCGTCGAAGGCATGGCCGCCCACGCCGGCACCACGCCGATGCCGCTGCGCAAGGACGCCCTGTACGGCGCCGCGCGGATGATCCAGGCGGTCGAGCAACTGGCGGCAGACTTTGCGCCAGAAGGCCTGACCACCGTGGGTGAACTGTCGATCGCCAAATCCTCGCGCAACACCATCCCCGGCGTGCTGCGCTTCACCGTCGACCTGCGCCACCACCGCGACGAAGCCATCGAGGCCATGGAACGCGACCTGACCCTGAAGCTGCAGGCCATCGCCAACCCGCGCGGTCTGCAGGTCCGTATCGAACGCCATTGGGTCAGCCCGGCGACGCCGTTCGACGCCGACTGTGTAGCTGCCGTGCAGCAGGCGGTGGACGGGCTTGGTTATGCCCAGCAGACCATCGTCAGCGGCGCCGGCCACGACGCCATCCTGCTGGCCCGCTACTGCCCGACGGCGATGGTGTTCATCCCCTGCGTCGGTGGCCTGAGCCACAACGAAGCCGAAGACGTACTGCCCGAAGATGCCCGCCAGGGCGTCGATGTTCTGCTCAATGCCGTGCTGGCCCGCGCCGGCCAGGTCGAACAAGGAGAAGCCTGATGCGTTGCTACTTCCACCCCGAACAGCTGCTGCACCATCCGCGCAGCTACTACTCGCGCGGTGCCATGCGCACCCCGCAGGAAGTCCCCGAGCGCGCCCAGCACCTGCTGCAGGCCGCCAAGGACCTGGGCTTCGACATCCGCCAGCCCGACGATGCCGGCCTGGCGCCGCTCAAAGCTGTGCACGGCGAAGCGTACCTGGCGTTCCTCGAAGAGGCCCATGCGCGCTGGAAGGACGTGCCCGAGGACTGGGGCGACGAGGTGATGTCGAATATCTTCGTGCGCGAGCCCAACGCCCTGCGCGGCATCCTCGCCCAGGCTGCGCGCTACCTGGCCGACGGCAGCTGCCCGGTGGGTGAAAACACCTGGCGTTCGGCCTACTGGTCGGCGCAGAGCGCGGTGGCCGCGGCCAAGGCCATTCTCGATGGCGAGCCCGCCGCCTACGCGCTGTGCCGGCCACCGGGGCACCATGCACGGTTCGATGCGGCCGGAGGGTTCTGCTACATCAACAATGCCGCGGTGGCGGCTCAGGCACTGCGCAGCCGCTATAGCCGTGTGGCGATTCTCGACACCGACATGCACCACGGGCAGGGGATCCAGGAGATCTTCTACGAACGTAACGATGTGCTGTACGTGTCGACCCATGGTGACCCGACCAATTTCTATCCGGGGGTGGCGGGGTTCGAGGACGAGCGCGGCAGTGGCGTGGGGGAGGGGTACAACCTGAACCTGCCGATGGCCCATGGGGCCAGCGAGGCGGACTTTATGGGGCAGCTGGAGATTGCGCTGGATGCGGTGAAGGACTTTGGCGCCGAGGTGCTGGTGTTGTCGCTTGGGTTCGATATCTATGAGCAGGATCCGCAGAGCAAGGTGGCGGTGACGACTGACGGGTTTGCGGCGTTGGGTGAGCGGATTCGGGCGTTGCGGTTGCCGTGTGTGATTGTGCAGGAGGGGGGCTATCACCTGGAGAGCCTCGAGGCGAATGCGCAGGCCTTCTTTATGAACAGGGTCGACTGGCGATAAGTGCTGCACGCCGGCAGTGGTGTTGGCGCTGCCGGCTTCCAGTTTGCCTGGGGGCAGGCGGATGCGCTGGCTTCGGCTTTGGAGCGCAAGGGGCTGGGGAGGTAGGGGGGGCTGGGCTGACAGGTGATTGCCACAACATTTTCAGCGCTGATGAGCGGCCTTGCCGGTTCGGCGCCCGGCAAGGCCGCTACTCCAATAGCGGCGTTACCCTTTAACCTCCTGCTTGAACTTCAAGCGCCACCCATGCAGCAGCGGCTCGGTATACCCGCTAGGCTGTTCACGCCCCTTGAACACCAAGTCGTGTGCCGCACGGAACGCATGCGAGTCGGCAAGGTTCCCTGCCATCGGCCGGTACGCTGCATCCCCGGCATTCTGCTGGTCCACCACGTTGGCCATGCGCTGCAGCGTCGCCTCGACCTGGTCACTGCTGACCACCCCATGGTGCAGCCAGTTGGCGATGTGCTGGGCCGAGATACGCAAGGTGGCGCGGTCCTCCATCAGCCCGACGTCATGGATGTCCGGCACCTTCGAACACCCCACTCCTTGCTCGACCCAGCGCACCACATAGCCGAGGATGCCCTGGCAGTTGTTATCCAGTTCGGCCTGGATATCGTCCGCGCTCCAGGGCCGGCCCGGGCTTACTGGAATGCTCAGCAGGTCGTGCAGCAGCTGTTCGCGCTCAGCCCCCAGGTCGACCTGCTCCAGCTGTGCCTGCACCGCAGGCACGTCCACCTGGTGATAATGCAGCGCATGCAAGGTCGCGGCAGTGGGCGAGGGCACCCAGGCGGTGTTGGCGCCGGCACGCGGCTGGGCGATCTTCTGTTCGAGCATGGCCGCCATCAGGTCGGGCATGGCCCACATGCCCTTGCCGATCTGCGCCTTGCCGCGCAGGCCACAGGCCAGCCCGACCAGCACGTTGCTGCGTTCATAGGCCTGGATCCAGGTGCTGCCTTTCATGTCGCCCTTGCGCAGCATGGCACCGGCCTCCATGGCGGTGTGCATCTCATCGCCGGTGCGGTCAAGGAACCCGGTGTTGATGAACACCACCCGTGCCGCCGCGCTGGCGATGCAGGCCGCCAGGTTGACGCTGGTGCGCCGCTCTTCGTCCATGATGCCCATTTTCAAGGTGTGCCGGGGCAGGCCCAGCAGGTCCTCGACGCGGCCGAACAGCTGGTCGGCGAAGGCGACCTCGGCCGGGCCGTGCATCTTCGGCTTGACGATGTACAGGCTGCCTTCGCGGGAGTTGCCGCGGCGCTTGAGGTCGTGCAGGCCGATCAGGCTGGTGACCACGGCATCGAGGATGCCTTCGGGGATCTCCCGGCCATCGCGGTCGTGGATCGCCGGGTTGGTCATGAGGTGGCCGACGTTGCGGATGAACAGCAGCGAGCGGCCGGGCAAGGTCAGTGGCTGGCCATTTGCACCGTGGTATTCGCGGTCCTTGGCCAGCGCGCGGGTAAAGGTCTTGCCACCCTTGTTTACCTGCTCGCTGAGGTCGCCCTTCATCAGGCCCAGCCAGTTGCGATAGACGTTGACCTTGTCCTCGGCATCCACCGCCGCCACCGAGTCTTCGCAGTCGATGATGGTGGTCAGCGCGGCCTCGACAAGAATGTCCTTGACCCCGGCGCGGTCGGCCTTGCCGATGGTGCTGGCCGGGTCGATCTGGATTTCGAAGTGCAGGCGATGGTGTTGCAGCAGGATTGCCGTTGGCTGGCCGGGTTCGCCTTGATAGCCGCGCAGTTGCGCGGTGTCTTCCAGGCCGACCTGGCGGCCATCGCTCAAGGTCACCTGCAGCTTGCCCTGGTTGATCGCGTAGGCCTGGGCGTCAGCATGGGAAGCGCCTGCAAGCGCTGCCGAGCGGTCGAGAAAATCCCGGCCGAATGCAATCACCCGTGCACCGCGCAACGGGTTATAGCCTTGGCCGCGCTCGGCGCCGTCATTGTCTGCAATGGCGTCGGTCCCATACAGCGCATCGTACAGCGAGCCCCAGCGGGCGTTGGCGGCGTTCAGGGCATAGCGGGCGTTGCTCAGCGGGACTACCAGTTGCGGGCCGGCTTGCTCGGCGATTTCGCGGTCGACCTGGGTGGTGCTGATACGCGCCTGCTGCGGCGTGTCGACCAGGTAGCCGATGCTGCGCAGGAAGGCCTGGTAGGCGGGCATGTCGCTGATCGGGCCGGGATGCTGGCGGTGCCAGGTGTCCAGTTCGCGCTGCAAGCGGTCGCGTTCGGCGAGCAGCTCGCGGTTGCGCGGGGCGAGGTCGTGGACCAGGGTGCTGAAGCCTTGCCAGAAGCTGGCGGCGTCGATGCCGGTGCCGGGCAGCACTTCATCCTCGATGAAGCGTTGCAGGGTCGGGTCGACCTTGAGTTGATGGGTCATTGTCTTCTCGCTCGGTGTTCAGGTTTCAGAAAGTGTGCCGCTTGTGCCGGCCACTTCGCGGCTGAAGCCGCTCCTACAGGTACTGCGCAACCTTTGAAACCTGTGCGGTCCTTGTGGGAGCGGCTTTCGCCGCGAAGAAGCCGAAGCCGGTTCTAAAGGGCAGCCGCGCCTGCCTTGGCCACCTGGGCATCCTGTTCGGGCTTGACCCCGGACACGCCGATGGCACCTACCACCTGGTCATCGACCAGCACGGGCACACCGCCTTCCAGGCTGGTCAGCAGCGGCGCGGTGACGAAGGCGGTGCGCCCGCCATTGACCATCTGTTCGAAGTCGCGGGTTTCCTTGCGCCCCAGTGCGGCACTGCGGGCTTTTTCCACGGCGATGTAGGCGCTGGACGGCGCGCAGCCGTCCATGCGCTCCAGGGCCAGCGGATGGCCGCCGTCGTCGACCACGGCGATGGTCACGTTCCACTGTTGCGCCTGGGCTTCCTGGCGGGCGGCAGCGAGCAGGCGGGTCACTTCTGCCTGGCCGATCACGGACTTGCTATGCATGGCTGTTCTCCTGGCTCAAAGCTGCTTCGACGATTTCGATCCAGTGCCGCACCGGCGTGCGCCCGGCCCCGTCGAGGTGGGTCTGGCAGCCGATGTTGGCGGTGGCGATGACTTGCGGTTTGCCGCTTTCCAGCGCATTCAGGCGGTTGTCGCGCAGTTGCCGCGACAGTGCCGGCTGGGTCAGCGAATAAGTGCCGGCCGAGCCACAGCACAAGTGGCCGTCCGGCACCGGGGTGAGGGTGAAGCCCAGCCGCGTCAGCAGGCTTTCCACCTGGCCGCCGAGCTTGAGCGCATGCTGCAGGGTGCACGGGCAATGGAAGGCCAGGCGCTGTTCGGCGCACAGGCCGAGCTGTTCGATCGGCTCGTCGCGCAGCACTTCGACCAGGTCCCGCGACAGCGCGCTGACCCGTGCCGCCTTGGCGGCGTAGTGCGGGTCTTTTTCCAGCAGGTGACCGTAGTCACGCACAAAGGCGCCGCAGCCACTGGCGGTCTGCACGATGGCCTCGGCACCTGCCTCGATGGCCGGCCACCAGGCATCGATGTTGCGCCGTGCGCGTTGCAGGCCCTGTTCCTGGGCATTGAGGTGGTAATCCACCGCGCCGCAGCAACCGGCCTCGCAGGCTGGCTCCACGCTGATGCCCAGGCGGTCGAGCAGGCGCGCGGTGGCCGCGTTGGTGTTGGGCGACAAGGCGGCCTGCACGCAGCCTTCGAGCAACAGGATGCGCCGGGCATGGCGCGGTGCGGGGCGTTCGCCGGCCGGCGCCACCTGGGCCGGCAGCTTGCGCTTGAGGCTGGCCGGCAGTACCGGCCGCAGGGCCTGGCCAGTGCGGGTCAGCGCCTTGAACAGCGCCGGGCGCGGCACCACTGCGCGCAGGCCCTGGCGCAGCAGGCGCTGGCCGAGCGGGCGCGGTACCTGCTGCTCGACCACCGCGCGGCCGATATCCAGCAGGTCGTGGTACTTCACCCCTGACGGGCAGGTGGTTTCACAGTTGCGGCAGGTCAGGCAGCGGTCCAGGTGCAGTTGCGTGCTGGCGGTGACCGGCGCGCCTTCAAGCACCTGCTTGATCAGGTAGATGCGCCCACGTGGCCCGTCCAGTTCGTCGCCGAGCAACTGGTAGGTCGGGCAGGTGGCCGTGCAGAAACCGCAGTGCACGCACGAACGCAGAATGCTTTCGGCTTCTTCGCCGCGGGCCAGGCGCTTGGCGCTTTCGCTCAGGTTGGTTTGCATGGGCGTGGCCTCACAGGTCCGGGTACAGGCGGCCAGGGTTGAACACGCCCTGGGGATCGAGTTGCTGCTTGAGGGCGTGGTGGTAGCGCATCAGTGCTGCGGGCAGCGGGGCGGTGCTGTCATCGCCCGGGGTGTAGCCGGTGACGTGGCCGCCGACCTTGGCGGCCTGTTCACGGATCAGCTGCGCCGGTGCCGTCGACTTGAGCCAGCGTTGCGCGCCGCCCCAGTCGATCAGCTGTTGCCCAGGCAGGTCGAGATCACCGCTGGCCGTGGGCACCGACAGCCGCCACAGCGGTGCCCGGTCATCGAAGAAGGCCAGGCGCTGTTCGCGCAGGTCGTTCCAGAAACGGCTGTCGAGTTCGTCGCCGCCCAGGCGCTGGCGGGCCGACTGCACCGAGCCTTCACCGCCTTCCAGGCGCAGGTACAAGGTGTCGCCATCGTGGCAGGCGGCGCTGATCGGCAACGGTTGCTGGCCCCATTCGGCCAGTTCGGCCAGGGCCTGGTGGCGGTCCATCGGCAAGCGCAGGCTGAGGCACGCACGTGGGCGTGGCAGTACCTTCAGCGACACTTCGGTCAGCAGCCCCAGGCAGCCAAAGCTGCCGGCCATCAGCCGCGAGACGTCGTAGCCTGCAACGTTCTTCATCACTTCACCGCCAAAACGCAGCAGCTTGCCGTGCCCGGTGATCACCCGCGTGCCGAGCACATAGTCACGTACCGAGCCAGCCCACGGCCGACGCGGACCCGACAAACCGGCCGCGACCATGCCGCCAAGGGTTGCCTCGGCGCCCAGGTGTGGTGGCTCGCAGGGCAGCATCTGCCCGGCCTCGTGCAGCGCCGCTTCGATTTCCAGCAACGGCGTACCTGCGCGGGCCGTGAGCACCAGTTCGGTCGGGTCGTAGCTGACGATGCCCCGGTGGGGGCGGGTATCGAGTATTTCGCCAGCCACCGGGCGGCCGAGCATGGCTTTGCTGTTGCCACCCTGGATGCGCAGCGGCGTGCCCAGGTTCAGGGCCTGGTTGACCTGTTCGAGCAGGTCCTGGCTCATGTCGCGGTCCATGCTCATCAGAATCGCTCCAGCTCGGGGAAGGGCAATTGCCCGTGATGCACGTGCAGGGCGCCGAACTCGGCGCAGCGGTGCAGGGTGGGGATGTTCTTGCCCGGGTTGAGCAACCCTTGGGGGTCGAATGCGGCCTTCACAGCGTGGAACAAGGTGATTTCGTCGCTGTTGAACTGCGCGCACATCTGGTTGATTTTCTCGCGCCCCACACCGTGCTCGCCGGTGATGCTGCCGCCCACCGCCACGCACAGTTCAAGGATGCGCCCGCCGATGGACTCGGCGCGTTCCAGCTCACCCGGCAGGTTGGCATCGAACAGGATCAGCGGGTGCATGTTGCCGTCGCCGGCGTGGAACACGTTGGCCACGCGCAGGCCGTACGCCTCGCTCAGTTCGCTGATGCCCTTGAGCACCCGGGGCAGTTCGCGGCGCGGGATGGTGCCGTCCATGCAGTAGTAGTCCGGCGAAATGCGCCCCACCGCCGGGAAGGCGTTCTTGCGCCCGGCCCAGAAGCGCACGCGCTCGGCTTCGTCACAGGCCAGGCGTACTTCGCGGGCACCGGCCTGCTTGAGCACCCCGGCTACCCGCTCGCAGTCTTCCTGGACATCGGCTTCCACGCCATCCAGTTCGCACAGCAGGATGGCGGCCGCGTCCACCGGGTAGCCGGCATGGATGAAGTCCTCGGCGGCGCGGATCGCCAGGTTGTCCATCATCTCCAGGCCGCCGGGAATGATGCCGGCGGCGATGATTTCGGCCACGGCCCGGCCGGCGTCCTCGACACTGTCGAAACTGGCCAGCAGCACCCGCGCCACTTGGGGTTTGGGCAGCAGTTTGACGGTCACTTCGGTAACGATGCCGAGCATGCCCTCGGAGCCGGTGAACAGCGCCAGCAAGTCGAAGCCCGGGCTGTCGAGGGCGTCGCTGCCCAGGGTCAGGCGTTCGCCCTCGACAGTGAGGATCTCGACCTTGAGCAGGTTGTGCACGGTCAGGCCGTATTTCAGGCAGTGCACGCCACCGGCGTTTTCCGCGACATTGCCGCCGATCGAGCAGGCGATCTGCGAGGAAGGGTCGGGCGCGTAGTACAGGCCATGGGGCGCGGCGGCCTGGGAGATGGCCAGGTTGCGCACACCGGGTTGCACCCGGGCGAATCGGCCTTGCGGGTTGACTTCAAGGATGCGGTTGAAGCGCGCCATCACCAGCAGGATGCCTTTGGCCAGCGGCAGCGCGCCCCCCGACAGGCCGGTGCCGGCACCGCGAGCCACCACCGGCACGCCACGCTGGTGGCAGAGCTTGAGCAAGGCCTGCACCTGTTCCAGGCGTTCGGGCAGCACCACCAGCAGCGGTACGGTACGGTAGGCCGAGAGGCCGTCGCACTCATAAGGCTTGAGGTCTTCCGCGCGGTGCAGGACTTCCAGGTCGGGGAGGGCATCACGCAGCGCCTGCAGCAGCGCGGGCAGATCCACGGCGGGCAGCGCTCCGTCGACACGTTCGTCGTAGAGAATGTTCATCGGGCTCACTCAGCGTCAGTTTTTGTTGTTGTTGGCAAACCGATCACCCTTGCAGCCTGCGCGCCTGGGCGGGATGGGTCGAGGCCTTGGGGTACTGGTCCTACCAGTTTTTCCGCGAGGTGCTGGCTATCCATGGGTTTGAGCGGCTAGATTGGAAGGGTCAATGGCAGTGGTCCTACCAGTTGGAGTCTGCACATGGGAGTTGAAGGCAAGGCCAAGGTCGCGGACCAGGTGGCCGAGCGGGTCGAGCGGCTGATCGTCGAAGGCGTGCTCAAGGTCGGCCAGGCCTTGCCGTCGGAGCGGCGCCTGGTCGAAAAACTCGGCTGCTCGCGTTCTGCGCTACGTGAAGGCCTGCGCATCCTGCGCGGGCGCGGCATCATCGATACCGAGCAGGGGCGAGGCTCGTTCGTTGCCGACCTTACCGGGCAGGCCAGCGGCACGCCATTGATGCACCTGTTCAGCTCACAACCGCGCACGCTGTTCGACCTGCTGGAGGTGCGTGCCTTGCTGGAGGCCGAGTCGGCGCGCCTGGCGGCCTTGCGCGCCACCGATATTGACCGCCTGCTGATCCGCCGGCGCTATGAAGACATGCTGGAGGCCCACGCTGCTGCCGAAACCCTCGACCCCCGCGAGCACGCGCGCCGCGACCATGCGTTTCACCGGGCAATCAGCGAGGCGTCGCACAACCCGGTGCTGGTGCATACCTTGCAGTCACTGAGCGACCTGACCTTGAGCACGGTGTTTGCCTCGGTCAACAACCTGTATTGCCGGCCGGCGCAGAAGCGCCAGATCGACCGCCAGCACGCACGGTTGTATCACGCGGTGATGGAGCAGTTGCCCGAGCAGGCGCAGCGGGCGGCGCGCGAGCATATCAACGGGATTGGCGACAGCTTGCGTGAGATCGAGCAGGAAGAGCAGCGCCTGGTCAGGGCGACGATGCGCATGGATGGTTGGGGTTGATACCAGCCTGTACCGGCCTCTTGCGGCTAAAGCCGCTCCTACAGGTCAAGCGCACCCCTTGCAGGAGCGGCTTTAGCCGCGAGAGGCCGGTACAGGCAGTGGATTACTGTGCCAGGTGCCTGATCATCGCCACGGTCAAATAAAGCCGCGGCGCAATGCTGCCCAGTTCGATGTATTCATCGTCCCCGTGCAACCCGGCCCCGACCACTCCCAGCGTTTCCAGCACCGCGGGCTTGTCGCTGCCCGGCACATAGGCATACCCGGCGTCGGTACCGAAACGCATGGCAATCGGCTCGATCTTGTAACCAGCCTCCGCGTACAGCCGCTGCGCTGTCTCGGCCAACGCGCTCGAAGCCTGGTTGCGTGCCAGCGGTGGTCGGCCTTTTTCGACCACGACACTGGCCTGGGTGTCGGCCACCAGTTGCTTTTTGACAATGCGCTGGGCGTCGGCCTGCACCCGGTCAGTTTCGCCCAGGTCCGAGTAGCGCATGTCCGCTTCGGCCGTGGCCAGTGCCGGAATGATATTGGCCTTTTCACCAGCCTTGGCCAGCGTCCAGTTCACCGTGGTGCCTTTGCTGGCATCGCCAAGGTCCTTGAGCTGGAGCAACTGGTGCGCGAGCTCGGTCAGCGCATTGCGACCTTCCTCCGGCGCAGAACCTGCGTGAGAGGCACGGCCCTTGACCTCGAGCTTGAGCCGGTTGATGCCGTTGGTGGCGACAGTCACCGCGTCTTTGTCCGGCGGCTCGTAAGAAAACACGTAGTCATGCTTGCGGGCCAGTTCGGCAATGATCTGCTTTGACCCCGCAGACCCCATTTCTTCATCCGGGTTGAACAGCACCGTGAGCGTGCGGTAGCCCTTGAACTGCTGATCGTTCAGTAACTTCAGTGCGTGCAGGATCATCGCTACCCCGCCTTTGGCATCGGCGACACCCGGGCCAAAGGCGCGTGTGCCTTCGACCCGGAAGGGGCGTTTGGCGACCGTGCCGGGCACGAACACGGTGTCGTAGTGCACCATCAGCAGGAAATCCTTGCTGCCGGTGCCTTTGAACGTACCGACGATATTGTCGCCCACAGAAGGTTTGGCGGGCCGTACCTGCACTTCGGCGCCCAGCGCCTTGAGGCGCTTCACCAGCTCGGCACTGACCTGCGTCAGGCCCGCTTCGGTTCCGGTACCGGTATCTACCGAGACCAGCCCCTGGAGGGTCTGCACGTACGCTGACTGTTCGTTTTCGGCCTGCTTGAGCAGGTCCTCGGGGGTGAATTCGGCGGCAGTTGCCTGGGTACAGGCGATCAGTAGCGCCAAGGCGATGGCGTGGGGAGGGCGAGGCAATGGCATGGGGTCTTCCTTGTCATGGTGAGTCCTTGAGCCTAGCCATCAAGCTCGATGTTGCCCATGGTCAATCCTCTTCCACAGGCACACCGGCGCTGTTGCAGCCGCAGGTGCGCCCGTGGTTGAGGTTCAATGATGAGCGATCGAGTCATCCTGGGACAGGATTGCCTGGGCCAGCTCTTCGTCACTGGCCTGCAGGCCAGGATTGTCCTTGCGGGCCTGCTCCAGCGCCGACTCCACGTAGGCGCCACGAATGGCACCGCCACTGGCAACGAATGCAGACAGCTCGTCACGGGCGGGGATGATTCGTTTATCGTCTTTGAACGTCGAATACAGCGAAGCGGAAACACCCGCCGAGGTGGCGACGTCGCCCGCATCGACGCGGGCCAGGGCAGCACCGGCAGGCAGCAGGAGCAGCAGCGCAGGGGCGAGGAGTAGGTGGCGCATGTCGTGTTCTCCAGTAACGTGAAGCACAAGGAAATAAACCACTCAGTGTTTAAGAGGGCGGGCGCGTGCTGGGAGTTCCCTGTTTTCTGCCGGAGCGTCGTTACGCCTTACACCTTGCTGCCCAGCAAGCGCTGCAACGAGGCGTCGAAATCACGCAGGGCATCAGCCTTGGTGGCCTGTTCATCGTCCAGCATCCGCGCCACATCGTTGACCTCCTTGTGCGCGCGCCCTTCGGCGCGGCCGATGTAGGTCAGCTGGCTGTCGAAGAAGCGCGCCACCACCCGGCTCTCGATGTCGGCCGTGGCCAGGCGGCTTTCGCTGTCCAGCAGCACGATCACGTCCGGATGGTCGGCGAGCAGGCTGTCCAGGTCTTCATAGAAGGCTACCTCGGCGAACTGCTGGGCCAGCGAGCGTGCCAGCCAGTCGTAGGCCTGGCTGCCACCGCTGAGGGTGGCCACTGGAATGCTGCGCGACGGCTGCCTGGTTGCCGCCTCGCCACGGTGCTGCTGCAAGTAGCTGAGGGTGCTTTCGGCATTGCGCCCGAGCAGCACGGCGACGTGCTGCCCCGGGGCCAGCGCGACGCTGGAAATGGCCGTGGCCGAGTAGAAGTGCCCGTAGGGCTGGGCACCCTGCTGGCTAGCCGGCGCGGCACAACCGCCAAGGGCAGCGAACAGGGCGAGCAGGGCAGCGAGCATGCCGGTTTTCATGGGTAGCGCCTCATCGATCAGTGAATGCCGCCATCTTCCGCCCGCAGCGGCGGCGGCGGAACTTGATGACATTCATGGTGGCTATCGATGAAGTCGATGAATCAGCTCGGGCGGGCCATGTACTGCAGGATGCGCTCGCGCAGCCAGCGTTCGGCCGGATCGTTGTCGTGGGCGCCGCTCCACACCATCGACAGCTCGGCCTCGGTGATTTCGAACGGGGCCGGGTCGGCGCGCAGGCTGCCATCGTCGGCCAGGGCGCAGGCGGCGTAGTCCGGCACGGTGGCGATCAGCTCGGTGTTGCGCAGCAGGGCACGCAGGCTGCCGAACTGCGGCACGGCCAGCACCACTTTGCGGCAGCGGCCGATACGCGCCAGGTCGAGGTCGATGTTGCCGCTCATGTCACCGGAGAACGACACCATCACATGGGGCCGCGCGCAGTACTCGTCGAGGGTCAGCGGGCCCGGGCGGTCGTCGGCGCGCAGCACGCGCACGCCGATATCGCGCAGTTTGCGGCGTTTGGCAGTGGCCGGCAGGTCGGTGGTGTAGCTCACGCCCACGGAAATCTCGCCACTGGCCAGCAGCCCCGGCATCAGCAGGAAGTTGGCGCGGCGTACCACCACGCTGATGTCGGGCGCTTCTTCGCGCAAGGCCTGCAGCAGGGCCGGGAACAGGCCGAACTCGGCGTCGTCCGAAAGGCCCAGGCGGAACTGGTTGCAACTGTTGGCCGGGTCGAAGTCGCGGGCGCGGCTGATGGCCGACGAAATCACGTCCATGGCCGGGCCCAGCTCGGCGAAGATCTGCATGGCCCGGGGGGTGGGTTCCATGGCCCGGCCGCTGCGGATCAGCAGCGGGTCGTCGAACAGCTCGCGCAGTCGGGCGAGGGCAGCGCTGACGGTGGACTGGGTGATGAACAGCTTTTCGCCGACGCGGGTCAGGTTGCGTTCGATCATCAGGGCTTCGAAAAGCACCAGCAGGTTCATGTCGACGCGGCGCAGGTCGTTGCGGTTCATGGGGCTTGGCTCACCGGGGGCAGAGGGGTTGGCGGTGTATTGAAGCACGGCGGCAGCCATTGCGCCTTGTATGGATGTGCCGGGGCTATCAACCTGGAAGAGCCACTCTATTAGAACTCTGCCCAAGCTCGACTAGTCTTTCCCTGGCCCTGCCAAACACACGTGCGGGCGGCGTGCCAGCACCTGGGTGCAAGACCACGCCGCGCTTGATGTGACAGCTTCGCAAGCCCCGTGTCGGTACGTGACCGACCCGACCTGATGAGGGGTAGGCATGAGCCCATGAGCTCGGCTGAAACAACACCTGGTATACACCGGAAATCTGGATAACCGACCCAAAGGTAACAGCAGATGTCGAACGAATCGAAATGCCCGTTCCATCAAACCGCAGGTGGCGGCACCACCAACCGAGACTGGTGGCCTGACCAGCTCAACCTGAGGATCCTCCATCAACACTCGTCAAAGTCCAGCCCTGACCCGGACTTCGACTACGCCAAGGCGTTCAAGAGCCTCGACTTCCAGGCCCTGAAAAAAGACCTGACCGCCTTGATGACCGACTCCCAGGACTGGTGGCCAGCCGACTTCGGCCACTATGGCCCGCTGTTCATCCGCATGGCCTGGCACAGCGCCGGCACCTACCGCATCGGTGATGGCCGTGGCGGCGCCGGCTCCGGCCAGCAGCGTTTCGCCCCGCTCAACAGCTGGCCGGACAACGTCAGCCTGGACAAGGCCCGGCGCCTGCTGTGGCCGATCAAGCAGAAGTACGGCAACAAGATCTCCTGGGCCGACCTGATCGTGCTCACCGGTAACGTGGCGCTGGAATCCATGGGCTTCAAGACCTTTGGTTTCTCTGGCGGCCGCGCCGATGTGTGGGAGCCGGATGAAGACGTGTACTGGGGCTCGGAAAAGGTCTGGCTGGGTGGCGACACCCGCTACGGCAAGGAGCAGCAGAAGGCCCAGCCGCCAGGCCAGGGTGACCTGGTGGCCGAACCGGCCAAGCACGGGGAAGAACAGAACCGCAACCTGCAAGCCGAGCGCAACCTGGAAAACCCCCTGGCTGCTGTGCAGATGGGCCTGATCTACGTGAACCCGGAAGGCCCCGAAGGCAACCCGGACCCGGTGGCGTCAGGCCGGGATATTCGAGAAACCTTCGGCCGCATGGCCATGAACGATGAAGAAACCGTGGCGCTGATCGCCGGCGGCCACGCCTTCGGCAAGACCCACGGTGCCGGCCCCGCCGACAACGTCGGCCCCGAGCCTGAAGCGGCAGGCCTGGAACTGCAGGGCCTGGGCTGGGCCAACAAGTTCGGCAGCGGCAAGGGCGGCGATGCCATTACCAGTGGCCTGGAAGTGATCTGGACGTCGACGCCGACCCGCTGGAGCAACGAGTACCTCAATAACCTGTTCAATTTCGAATGGGAGCTGACCAAGAGCCCGGCCGGTGCCAACCAATGGCGGCCGAAGGAGGGCAAGGGCGCGGGCACCGTGCCGGATGCTCACGACCCGGCCAAGAAGCATGCGCCATCGATGCTCACCTCCGACCTGGCCTTGCGTTTCGACCCGATCTACGAGCCGATTGCTCGGCGCTTCAAGGACAACCCGGACCAGCTGGCCGACGCCTTCGCCCGCGCCTGGTACAAGCTGATTCACCGCGACATGGGCCCGCTGGCGCGCTACCTGGGCCCGGAAATGCCCGATGAGGAACTGCTCTGGCAAGACCCGCTGCCCAAAGCCGACCAGCCCGCGTTGGGTGAGCAGGATATCACTGCGCTCAAGGCCAAGGTCCTCGGCTCGGGCCTGAGTGTCGGCGAGCTGGTGTCCACGGCCTGGGCTGCTGCTTCGACCTTCCGTGGTTCCGACAAGCGCGGCGGTGCCAATGGCGGCCGTCTGCGCCTTGAGCCACAGAAAGGCTGGGCGGCCAACCAAGGCACCGACAAGGTGCTGGCGGTGCTGGAGAAAATCCGCGCCGAGTCTGGCAACAAGGTCTCGCTGGCCGACCTGATCGTGCTGGCAGGTACCGCCGCCGTGGAAAAAGCCGCCAAGGATGCCGGCTTCAGTGGCAGTGTGGGCTTCCGCCCAGGCCGGGTGGATGCCTCCCAGGCGCAGACCGACGTCGAGTCGTTCGCCGCGCTGGAGCCCCTGGCTGACGGCTTCCGTAACTTCACCAAGGCCCGTTACAGCGTCAAGGCCGAGAAGCTGTTGCTGGACAAGGCCCAACTGCTGACCCTCACCGCCCCGGAAATGACCGTGCTGATCGGTGGCCTGCGCGTGCTCGGCGCCAACCATGGGGGCAGCAAGCAAGGCGTGTTCACCGACAAGCCAGGCACCCTGAGCAACGACTTCTTCCGCAACCTGCTGGACATGGGGGTGGAGTGGAAGCCGACCTCGGCGGACAACGAAAGCTTCGAAGGCCGCGATCGCAAGACCGGGCAGGTGAAGTGGACCGCTAGCCGGGTCGACCTGGTGTTTGGTTCGCATGCGCAATTGCGGGCATTGAGCGAGGTGTATGGCAGCAGCGATGGCAACGACAAGTTCGTCAAGGACTTCGTGGCGGCTTGGGTGAAGGTCATGGAGCTTGATCGTTTTGACTTAAATCGCGGGGTCTAGAGGTGATGTTGTCATAAAGCTGGCATTACTCGCGAAAAGTGCCTCTGCGCGCCCTCCGGCTCCCACGTCTGCGGAGGGCATCCAGCGACCATAAACCTTGGCGATCATGGTCCAGTCCTTGTGACCCATTTGCTGGGCTACCCACATCGGGTTTTCGCCAGCGCTGAGCATCATCGAGGCGTATGTGTGGCGACTCTGGTAAGGGCGGCGCCACCTTACGCCCGCTTTTTTCATGGCGAGAACCCATATCACGCGATAGATATAACCGGCGTGACGCCACGGCTCTCCAGTGATGGTGTTCAGGAACACATGCTTTCCGGCCAGGAAGGTCAGTTCAATGGAGAAGCGCACCTTCATCGGGATGATTGAGGCGGGATAACCCCTGTGGAAGGAGGCTCTGGATGCCATGCGGGCAAATCACCAGGCACAGGATGAAGGGAAGCCCGCTGAGGAGGTCGAGCGGCTGCACCTGCTGGCCGAGTCGCTATTCCAAGTGGTCTGCGATTACCAACTGCGGGTGGTGGCCAAAGCGCGCGGTAAAGATCTGCCACCGCCTCACTGAATTTGTTCAGCGGGTAGTCCGGCAAGCAGGCTACCCTGCTGGTGCCTAGAGTTTGTACTGGATGGTGTAGGACTCATCATCTCTAGGCTCTATGGTGATCGGCAAGCCGAATAGCTTCCCGCCACATTCACTGATTACGCAGCGGTATACGGCCCCCTGCTTGAGCTGAGCCCACAACCCTTCGTCGTGTATGACGATTCCGACGACCCGGTTTTGGGGATCCTCTCGAACTTGAGCAACTTGATAATCAAGGTCACACCCGAAATCAGGGGGAGTCAATTCTGGATCGTAACCGATCAGAACCCCATGTCGCTTCAGATCGTCCCTTATCCGCTCAACCACCTCATCTGCTTCTTGTTTTATCATGATCGTCACCTCGTGATAGCCCACTCAAGACTTTAGCTGACCTGGCTGGTTTTCGGGGGGGCATGAGCGAATCCAGCGACTTTCCCTCGTTCTTGACGCTACCCACCCTTGCGCGACACAAGGCCTCTCCCACAGCTCTTTGCACCTCTTTGGAAGGTGCTGAGGCCTGCGGGAGCAAATCTTTTGCCCAATTTCTCAAAGCTGGCGCGGCTTCCACCAGTACAGCGCACGCCGGAACGCCGGCGGTAGCGCCAATTCCAGGTCGGATAGATACAAAAGCGTCCTCGTCGGTTCTGTTGCAATGCTTTCCAGGCGGCCGGCCTGAACAGCGTGCTCACAACCACAAGGAACACCGACCATGCAAATGCCCCAGACCCTGAAAATCCGCAATGGCGAAAAGGTCAAACCGACCTTCTCCGCGCAGGAGTACGCCGCCCGTCATGCCCGCCTGCGGGCCTACATGGCCGAACAGGACATCGAGGCGGCCATCTTCACCTCGTACCACAACGTCAACTATTACAGTGACTTCCTCTACTGCTCGTTCGGCCGCCCCTACGCCCTGGTAGTCACCCACGACAAGGTGGTGTCGATCAGCGCCAACATCGACGGCGGCCAGCCTTGGCGGCGCACGGTGGGTACCGACAACATCGTCTATACCGACTGGCAGCGCGACAATTACTTCGTCGCCATCCAGCAGGCCTTGCCGCTGGCCTCGCGCATCGGCGTCGAATACGACCACCTCAACCTGCAGAACCACGCCAAGCTTGCTGCCTGCTACCCAAGGGCCGAGCTGCTGGACATCGGTGCCGCATGCATGCGCATGCGCATGATCAAGTCGGCCGAGGAACAGGCGCTGATCCGCCATGGCGCACGGGTTGCCGACATCGGTGGGGCGGCAGTGGTCGAAGCACTGCGTGACCAGGTGCCTGAACATGAAGTGGCGCTGCATGCCACACAGGCGATGGTCCGCGAGATCGCCCGCAGCTTCCCTGACAGCGAGCTGATGGACACCTGGACCTGGTTCCAGTCCGGGCTCAACACCGACGGCGCGCATAACCCGGTCACCAGCCGCAAGGTCAACAAGGGCGACATCCTCAGCCTCAACTGCTTCCCGATGATTGCCGGGTACTACACCGCGCTGGAGCGCACCTTGTTCCTCGACCATTGCCCGGACGATCACCTGCGCCTGTGGCAGGCCAACGTCGAGGTCCATGAGGCCGGCCTGAAGCTGGTGCGCCCGGGCATGCGTTGCTGCGACATCGCCCATGAACTGAACGAGATCTTCCTGCGCCACGACCTGCTGCAGTACCGCACGTTTGGCTATGGCCACTCCTTCGGCACACTGAGCCACTACTACGGCCGTGAGGCCGGGCTGGAACTGCGCGAAGACATCGACACGGTACTGGAACCGGGCATGGTGGTGTCGATCGAGCCAATGATCATGCTGCCCGAAGGGCGACCGGGGGCGGGTGGTTACCGCGAACATGACATCCTGATCGTCAATGAGAGCGGTGCCGAGAACATTACCAAGTTCCCGTTCGGGCCAGAGCACAACATCATTCGCAAGTAACCACCGGCGTGGCCTCTTTGCCGCCGCTGCAGCGAAGAGGCCAGCCTGCAAAACAACAACAATCCCTGTATGACCAACAGACCCTGCCTCCAATTAGAAGAATCAGAGGGTATTCGTCATGTCCAGCACCACCTTCAATGCTCCCACCCTCGACGGCGCCGCCCCCGGTGCCGAACGCCAAGCCCTGCGCAAGGCCGCACGTGCCAGTTTCATGGGCAACTTCGTCGAATGGTTCGACTACGCTGCCTACGGTTACCTCGCCACCATCATCGCCGCCACGTTCTTCCCGCAAACGGACAAGACCAGCGGCCTGCTGGCAACCTTCGCGGTATTTGCCCTGTCATTTCTGGTGCGCCCGCTGGGCGGCGTGGTCTGGGGCCACTTCGGTGACCGCCATGGGCGGCGCAATGCCTTGTCGTGGTCGATCCTGATCATGTCGCTTTCGACATTCTGCATCGGCCTGCTGCCGGGCTACGCACAAATCGGCTTGTGGGCGCCCTGCCTGTTGCTGCTGATCCGGCTGGTGCAGGGCTTTTCTGCCTCGGGGGAATACGCCGGGGCGGCGGCATTTCTTGCCGAATATGCGCCGCCAGGCCGGCGCGGGCTGTACACCAGCATCGTGCCGGCCAGCACGGCTGCGGGTTTGCTGTTTGGCGCGGCGTTCGTCGCGGTGCTGCATGAGCTGTTGAGCAACGAAGACCTGCAACGCTGGGGTTGGCGCCTGCCGTTTCTGCTGGCTGCGCCGTTCGGGTTGGTGGGCCGGTACATCCGCATGAGCCTGCAGGACTCGCCGAAGTTTCTGGAAATGGAGCAACGCCTGGAACGCAAGGCCTGCATGACCCCTGCGCCGATCCGCGAGCTGCTGGCCAACCACCGTCGCAGCCTGGCCATCGGCATCGGTGTCACCTGCCTCAATGCTGTGGCGTTCTACCTGTTGCTCAGTTACATGCCGACCTACCTGTCCAGCGAAATGGGCATGAGCGAGCGCGACTCGTTCATTGCCTCGACGGTGTCACTGGCCACCTACATCGGCCTGATCTTCCTGATGGGGCGGTTGTCCGACCAGTTCGGCCGCAAGGCCATGCTGGTGGTGGCTTCGTTGCTCTTTCTCGGCCTCACCGTGCCGCTGTTCAAGCTGCTGGATGGCCAATCGCTGTTGGTGATCCTGGCAATCCAGATCTTTTTCGGCGCAATGCTGGCCATGAACGACGGCACCTTGCCGTGCCTGCTCGCCGAAATCTTCCCGACCTCCGTGCGCTTCATTGGCTTTGCCTTGAGCTTCAACCTGGCCAATGCGCTGTTTGGCGGCACAGCGCCGTTCATTGCCACGTGGCTGATCCAGGCCACCGGCAGCAAGCTGGCGCCGGCCGGTTACCTGCTGGCGGCGGCGCTGGTGGCCTTGCTGGCGATGTTGATGTGCCGCGAGACAGCACATTCGGCCTTGGAGGATTGAGGCCATAAAGCCGTCAGTGCAACGAAGCCTGCCGCCGCTCGCCCAGCGGCGACAGGCCAAAGAAGCGGCTGTAGCTTTTGGAAAAATGTGCCGGTGAGCTGAACCCGCAGGCCAGTGCCACCTCGCGCACCTGCACGTCGCTGCGCAACAACAGTTCCCTTGCCCGTGACAGACGTAACTCCAGGTAATACTGGCTAGGGGTGCGCTGCAGGTATTTGTGGAACAAGCGCTCCAGCTGGCGCACGGTCACATCGTTGAGGCTGGCCAGTTCCTCCAGCCCCAGGGGTTCCTCCAGGTTCGCCTCCATGATCGCCACTACCTGGCTCAGCTTGGGCTGGGCACTGCCGAGCAAGGTTCGCAATGGCACACGCTGGCGCTCGCGCTCCCCCCGTACACGGTCGCACAGCAACAGCTCGGCGGCCTTGGCGGCAATGCCCTGGCCGCCAGCCTGACGGGCGACCAGCTGCAGCATCATGTCCATGGCCGCCACCCCACCGGAACAGGTGAAACGGTCGCGGTCCAGCTCGAACAGCTGGCTTGAAATGATGATGTCGGGGAAATGCTCCTGCAGCGCCTGCAGGTCTTCCCAGTGGATGGTGCAACGGTAGCCATCGAGCAGTTCGGCCTTGGCCAGCAGGTAGCTGCCGGTGCAGATTCCGCCCAACGGCAGGCGTTGGCGGGCCAGCTGGCGCAGCCAGTCGATCAGTGTCCGGGTGCCACTGCGGCTGCGGTCGATCGGGTTGGCGCCGACCACGAACAGGGCATCCAGCGCCGGGGCGTCTGCAATGCTGTGATCGGGCAGCACGCGCATGCCATTGCTGGCTACCACCGGCTCCGGGCTGGCGGCAATCAGCACGGTACGGTACAAGGGGAGGCGCGCTGCCAGGTTGGCCATGCGCAGGGTTTCCACTGCCGACGCCAGGCCAATCGTCGTGAAGTTGGGCAACACCAGAAATCCAAAGGTTCTGGTCGGGGGCGTTACGCTGGGAGTAGCGGGGTGGACCATTGCGATCTTCCTGTGCAAGCTGAGGCGTTGTTCGTCAGGGGCAGTGGAAAAACAGGCCTCGCGCGTTTCTTGTTGTTATAGGTCGTTGCCGGGCTGATCTTACACCCCGAGCGCAACGGCCAGGAATGGACCTGATTGCAGAGAGAAGGTGATCGTACGTGAACCCCGAATCCATGCTGGCGGCGCTGCCAGGCGTCGCCATTGCCCCTGAGGCGATCCAGGTGTTGCCCGATGCTGCGGCTTACCGCACCTGCCTGCTCGAACGCATCGCCACGGCGAGACGGCGCATCGTCATCGTCGCCTTGTACCTGCAGGAGGACGAAGCTGGCCAGGAAGTGCTCGATGCCCTGTATCAGGCCAAGGCCGAGCGGCCGAGCCTGGAAATCGTCATCGTGGTCGACTGGTTCCGCGCCCGCCGTGGCCTGCTGGGGGCCGGGCGCCAGCCGGGCAACGCCGCCTGGTACCAGGCCCAGCGCCAGTTGCGCGGGCTCGACGTGGTGATCCATGGCGTGCCGGTGCAAACCCGCGAGCTGTTTGGCGTGCTGCACCTGAAAGGCAGCGTGATCGACGATTGCGTGATCTATACCGGCGCCAGCCTGAACAACGTCTACCTGCACCGGTTCGACCGTTACCGGCTGGACCGTTACCACCTGTTCCAGTCGCCGGCACTGGCCGATGCCATGGTCGACCTGGTCCGGCGCCTGTTGCACCACACCGCCACGCCGCGCCTGGACCTGCCCGCGCCACCCGCTACCCGTAGCCTGCGCGGCGATATCCGGCGCTTGCGCGCCCGCTTGCGGCGCATGGCCTATGAGGCGCCCGCCGCCATGCCAGGGCAGGGGCTGCGGGTGATCCCGCTGCTTGGCGTCGGCCGTGGCAACCCGCTCAACCGTGCATTGTGCGCGCTGCTGGCTGCGGCACGTGCGCAGATCATCATCAGCACGCCGTACTTCAACCCGCCACGGGTGGTGATGCGCGAGATCGACCATGCCCTGGACCGTGGCGTACGCATCGAGCTGATCGTCGGCCACCGCACCGCCAACGATTTCTATATCGCCCCGGGCGAGCCGTTCAGTGCCAGCGGCGCCCTGCCGTACCTGTACGAGGACAACCTGCGCGCCTTTGCCCGGCGGCGCCACGCCGCCATTGCCAGTGGCCAGTTGCAGATACGGATCTGGAACGACCCGGGGCATACCTTCCACGCCAAGGGCGTGTGGGTGGACCAGCGTTATTCGCTGCTGACCGGCAACAACCTCAACCCGCGCGGGTTCAACCTGGACCTGGAAAACGGGCTGCTGATCGATGACCCGCAAGGGCAGTGGCTGGTGCCGCGGGCGGTGGAGCTGGACGGTATTCGCCGGCATGCGCCGCAGATCGGCACGGCGGATGAACTGGGCGAGAAGGCCGAGCACCCCAAGGAAGTGCGCAAGTTCCTGCGCCGCCTGCGCTACAGCCGGCTGGAGCCATTGATCAAACGGGTACTCTGAGGTCGCCTGCCCGGCCTTTTCACGGGGCCAGTGCAGGCGTGCTGTGCAGGCCCCAGACCAATCCCGCTCACCTGCCACAGGCTATCATCTACCTGGGCTAAGCCATGGGCATGATGGCGGGAGCAAGACGACGGATCGCGTCGAGTCTGCATGGGGGCATTCATTTGAATGCAGCGCGACGGTTCGCCCCTCTGAAAAGTCATCTCAAGCGCATACAATCAGCCCTTTTCCACGTTAACCAGAAAGGCCAATCCGTATATGGCGCTTGATCCACCCACGATGCTGACGATCACCATCGCCCTGGCCGCTGCGGCGGCGCTGTACCTGGCGATCGAGTGGCGCAGTGTCCGCGAACCTTCGCTGCTCTTCTGGAGCGCCGGTTTCGCCACCATCACGGTCGGTTCGACCCTGGCCCTGCTGCGCGGCATAGGCCTGCTACTGATCGGTATCTGGTTCGCCAACGGCTTGCTGGTGGTCGCCCACGCGTTCTTCCTGATAGGGGTTGTGCGTTTCACCCAGGCCCGGCTGTCGTGGGCGTGGCTGCTGATCGTGCTGGTATGGTTCGGCTTGCTGCTGCTGCCGGTGGGGCCGCAGTGGTCGAAAGTGATGCTGATGGTCAACTCGCTACTGGTGGCGTTGCTCACGCTCAAGGCCAGCTTGCTGCTGCGCCCCCATGGCAAGTCGCTGAGCGTGGGGGCGGTGCAACTGCGCTACGTGCTGCTGATCCATGGCCTGTTCTATGTGGCCAAGGCGATCGTGGCGGTGACACCGGGCACACTGATCGACCTGGCTACCTTTGGCGGCCTGATCATCCAGATTTCCCTGGTCGAAGGGGCGATGGCGATCATGCTGATCGCGCTGTCGATGACCGGTACCGTGCGTTACCGCCGTGAAGAGCGCATCGCCCGGCTGGCCGCGCGCGACCCGCTCACGGCACTGTACAACCGCCGAGCCCTGGAGGTGCGCGCCACGCACCTGTTCAAGGCGGTCAGCCCGAAGCAGCCCGGGGCGTTGCTGCTGATCGATATCGACAACTTCAAGCTGGTCAACGACCTGCATGGGCATGTAGCGGGTGACCGGCTGTTGATTGCCTTGAGCGAGATGATTCGTGCGGTACTGCCGGAGCGGTCGTTGGCAGCGCGTCTGGGTGGCGATGAGTTCGTGATACTGCTCAGCGATGCCAGCAGCGAGAAGGTGGTGGAACTGGGCAGCCAGTTACGCGAGCAGTTCCAGCTGTATGCCAGGGAGGCGGTGCCCACCCCGCAGGCGGTGACCCTGAGTATTGGTGCCAACCTGTTCGACCAGCCACCGGCCAGCCTGGCGGCGCTGATCGAGCAGGGGGACGTGGCGTTGTACCAGTCCAAGCGCGGGGGGCGTGACAGTATTCGCCTGGTGGACCGGACCTTGGTCAGTGCTGTGAAATAGCAGGGGGCCGCTGTGCGGCCCTTTCGCGACATGAGGCCGCTCCTGCAAGGGACCGTGATCCGTTGTGGGAGCAGGCTTGTCGTTGCGGCGCAGTGCCGCGAAAGGGCTGCAACGCAGCCCCGGCGATCTCAGGTCACTACTTGGTAGCAAGGCACATAGGCCGCACCACCCGGCAACTTCATCCGGTGCTGGTCGACAAACGCCTGCAACAGGCGCCCTAACGGCTCCAGCACCGCCGCATCCCCACGGATCTGATACGGCCCGTGTTCCTCGATCAGGCGAATGCCCTTGTCCTTTACGTTCCCCGCCACGATCCCGGAAAACGCCCGGCGCAGGTTGGCCGCCAGTTCGTGGGGCGGCAAGTCACGGCGCAATGCCAGTTCGGCCATGTTGGCGTGGGTCGGGTCGAACGGGTGCTGGAAGCCCTCGGCGATCTTCAGCAGCCAGTTGAAGTGGAAGGCGTCGTTGCGCTCGCGGCGGAACTGCTTGACCTCCTTGAGCCCCTCGACCATCTGCCGGGCCACTTCGGCCGGGTCATCGATGATGATCTGGTAGTGGCGCTGCGCAGCCTCGCCAAGGGTAGCGCCGACAAAGGCATGCAGCTGTTGCAGGAAGGGTTCGGCGCTGCGCGGCCCGGTCAGCACCACCGGGAAGGGCAGGGCATGGTTGTCCGGGTGCATGAGGATGCCGAGCAGGTAGAGGAATTCCTCGGCGGTACCGGCGCCGCCGGGGAAGATGATGATGCCGTGGCCGACACGGACGAAGGCCTCCAGGCGCTTCTCGATGTCCGGCAGGATCACCAGCTCATTGACAATCGGGTTCGGCGCCTCGGCGGCGATGATGCCCGGCTCTGTCAGGCCCAGGTAGCGGCTGCCGTGCATGCGCTGCTTGGCATGGGCGATGGTCGCGCCCTTCATCGGGCCCTTCATCACGCCCGGGCCGCAGCCGGTACAGACGTCCAGCTTGCGCAGGCCCAGTTCGTGGCCGACCTTCTTGGTGTACTGGTACTCCTCGCTGCTGATCGAGTGGCCGCCCCAGCACACCACCATCTTCGGCTCCACGCCGGGGCGCAGGGTGCGGGCGTTGCGCAGCAAGTGGAAGACGTAGTCGGTGATGCCCTGGGAGCTTTCCAGGTCGATGCGCTGGCTGGCCAGCTCGCTTTCGGTGTAGACGATGTCGCGCAGGGCGCTGAACAGCATCTCGCGGGTGCTGGCGATCATTTCGCCGTCGACGAACGCGTCGGCTGGCGCGTTCAATAGCTCCAGGCGCACGCCGCGATCCTGTTGGTGAATGCGGACTTCGAAGTCCTTGTACGCCTCGAGAATGGTCTTGGCGTTGTCGACATGGGCGCCGGTATTGAGAATGGCCAGGGCGCACTGGCGGAACAAGGTGTAGAGGCTACCGGTACCGACTTCACTCAGTTGCTGGACTTCACGTTGCGACAGCGTCTCCAGGCTGCCTTTGGGGCTGACGGATGCATTGATGACATGGCGTTGGGGCATCTAAGTCGTTCCTGTGCAGGTAAAAACATCCTTGCAAGACAACACCATACCGATCAATGCGCGTCAACCTAAAAGGCGTTGCACGCCCAAGGTGATTGCCAGGCCACCCACGACCAGCCATACGTTGAGAACCGCCCCCGTGATCAGCGCCTTGGGCCCGGCCTGACGAATCTGGCTCCAACGGGTCTCCATGCCCAGCGCGGTCATGGCCATGGTCAGGGCGAAGGTGTCCAGGCTGTTGACCGCCTGGGTCACGCTGCCGGGCAGCACCTGCAGCGAGTTCACCAGCACCAGTGCAAGGAAGCCGAAGGCGAACCAGGGCATGGCGATGCGGCCGTTGCCTTGTGCCTGGCCTGGCCGGCGCGAACGGCTGATCCACAAGCCTACCACCAGCAGCACCGGCACCAGCAGCATCACCCGGGTCATCTTGACGATGGTGGCGATGTGCGTGGCTTCAGGGCTGACGTTGCTGGCCGCGCCCACCACCTGGGCCACTTCGTGAATGGTGCCGCCCAGGAACAGGCCGGCCCCCATTGTGTCCAGGTGCAGCCAGCCGGCGTTGATCGCCAGCGGGTAGAGGAACATCGACAAGGTGCCGAACAGCACCACGCTGCCCACCGCCATGGCGCTCTTGTGCGGGGCGCTGCGCAGTGCCGATTCGAATGCCAGCACGGCGGCGGCGCCACAGATCGCACTGCCGGCCGCGGTGAGCAGGGCAGTGTCGCGGTCCAGCTTGAACAGTCTGGTGCCGCACCACAGGCCGATCAGCAGGGTGCTGGTGACCACCAGCAGCGACACGGTCAACCCGGACCAGCCGACTTCGGCGATTTCTTGCAGGCTGACGCGCAGGCCGAAGAAGGCCACGGCGATGCGCAGCAGCCCGCGGGCCGAGAAATTGATGCCGGCTGCCCAGCTGGCCGGCACGCCATCGCGCAGGGCGTTGCCGTACAGGGCACCAGCGACGATGCCCACGATCAGCGGGCTGATGCCCAGGCTGGCGATGGCAGGCAGGGCCGCCAGCTGAGTGACGGCAAGTGCGAACAGTGCAACGAACAGGATGCCATTGAGCCGCCCTCGGGTGGAGAGGGTGGGCGCCAACGCGGGGTTGGAAGTTGCCGTGGCCATGTGAGTCCTCCGGGAAAGTGTTTCGACATGGCCTACGTTAATCTGGTTATAAGCTTATAAAAAATCGTAATTTAGGATGGCAAATATCCGAATTACTGATACTTTTAACAAATGACCCCGGAACAACTGATAACCTTCGCCACCGTAGCCGAGCACGGCAACATCAGCCATGCGGCCCAGGCCCTGCATCTGTCGCAGCCGGCAGTGTCCGGCCAGCTGAAGTTGCTGCAGGAGGACGTTGGCGAGCCCCTGTACCAGCGTGCCGGCCGTGGCGTGCGCCTGACCGCTGCCGGCGAGCAACTGCTGGCCCATGCCCAGCGCCTGCGCGATACCTTTCGCCAGGCCCAGGCACTGTGTGAGGCCATGCGCGGGCTGGAACGCGGCACCTTGCGTATCGGTGCCAGCACCACACCGGCCAGCTACCTGCTGCCTTACCTGATCGCCGATTTCCATGCGCGTTTTCCAGAGGTGCTGGTGACCACCTCCCACGGTAATACAGCGGAAATCGTCGCGGCGCTGGGCAGTGTCGATATCGCCTTGATCGAAGGGCCGCCCGGGCAGGAGCTGCCACTGGGCACGGGCGTCACGGCATGGCGGGAGGATGAGATCGTGGCGATCGTGCCCAGTGGTCATCCGCTGGCTGGCGACAATGAGCAGACATTATCGTCGCTGGGTGCCTTTGCGTTGGTGCTGCGGGAAAGTGGCTCGGGGGTGCGCCAGATCGTCGAGCGGGCGTTTGCCCGACAGGGCGTTGCCATGCGCGTGGCGCTGGAAATCGCCGGGGTGGAAGGGGTGAAGGAGGCGGTGCGGGCTGGGATGGGAATTGGCTTTGTCTCGGCCATGTCGATCCGCCATGAGGACGGCGTATTGCGGCAACTGAGGATTGCGCCGGAGCCGTTGGTGCGGCGGTTTTCCATCCTCTTGCCCCATGCCGCCACGCCGTCGCGGGCGGCAGCAAGGTTCATGGAGCTGTGCACGGGCCAGGCCACTGGCGCGGCATAGCCCGTGCCTGCTGCCGGCAACAGCGGCAGCAGGCATGGGCCAGCGGTTACTGGATGTTGGCCTTGGCCGGCGTGGCCTGGTTGTACTTGATCGACGCTACGCTGTTGCATAGCCCGACCAATGTCTGCCAGTCCTGGTTGGCCAGGTTCAGGTTGCGTTGCAGCTCGGGCAGGTTGAGGGTGTCAACATTGCCTTTGCAGTTGTTGAGGTCGGTCAGAACGGTATTCAGCTCGCCCTCCAGCTCCTCCCACACCTTCAGTAACAGGCCGATCAGCGAGCCTGCCGCCTTGGACAGTTCGATCAGCGTGTTCAGCTGGTCATTCAAGGCTGCCAGGCTGGCAGATTGCTGGGTCACCGCGTTCATCCGCGCTGTGTCGGCCTGGATCTCGCTGTTCAAGGTCTTGATCTTGATTTGCGCAGCCACCATCGTGGCGATCCCTGCCGCTGCGCCGACAATGCCGAAGGCCAGGCCGAAACCGAGGCTGAAGATGGCGATCACGGCACCGGCGAAGAAGGCTACGCCAGCACCAATGGCCGAAGCGGTTTCAACCACTTGCCAGGTCTTGACCTGCTTGCGCATTTCTTCGATCTTGGCCCGATACTGCGCAACCTGGTCGCGGTTGACCTCCTGCTGCTTGGTCGAGTCGGTGACGGCCTTGGCGAGGACCTGGCTGTCGGCGATCAAGGTGTTGGAGTAGTCGGTAATCGACTGATGCACCGACACCGCGCTTTGGCTGAAAGCGCGAAGCTGCGAAATCAGCCCGCTGAACTGCTGCTTGAGCGCGCTGATGGCCTGGGCATTGCCCGGGTCGGTCTGCAGCACCGCGACCAGCGAGTTGATCGTCGACATGCTGACGTTGAAGGCAATGCCATAGCCGGCAATGGCATTCGGGATACTCACCAGGTTCGCGGATATCCCGTACCAGGCGTTGGCGTGGATCTGCGCGTTGCTGAACGCAGTCTGGAAGGTGCTGTACCAAGTGGGTGCCGGGCTGATGGTCGGCAGTTGGGTGTTGGTGATGCCGAGCACATAGGCCATCACATCGTTATTGGCATTGAAGGCATCTGCCAGCTGCTGATCGATGGGCAGGTCGTTGGACGCCCTCGGCGCGGCAGAGACGCTGCCCAAGGCAGCGATGCTGACGACGTTCGACAGTGGGTTGAGGGTGAACGGGAAAAACTGTTTCTTCAGTGCATCCATGACACTTCTCCTTGAACAGTGAACCGAACGACCGGTACTGATTGTCGGGGTGTTGTGTGTGAGGCAGCTTCCTTCTGGCCGGCACGGGGGAGTGCCGGCAATCCACTCCCAGAGGCCCGAACAGGCTTGGATAGCGATCTCATTTAAGCAGTGCCAAGGGTCACGGCAAGGTGATATCAGGTGAGTTTTTCGCTCTCGAACGGTTAACGAAAAAGCACAAGCAGACAGAACAGCGTCTTAGCGTTGGTGCCTGCACAAGGCCTGCAAAAGCGGTGCTTTTTCGACGCAATCGGTGTGCATGCAAGATGGCCTGCCCAGGCCGGGTCAATTCACCTTGAACACATGCTTCAGGTAAGCCACGAAGTTCTCGTCCCGGCACTGGGTCTTGCCTGGGCTGTCGGAGATCTTCGCCACCGGTGCGCCATTGCAGTCGGTCATCTTGATCACGATGTTCATCGGCTCCACCCCCGGGATGTCGCAAGTCAGCCGGGTACCGATGCCAAAGCTCACATTGATCCGCGCATGCAAGGCCCGGTACAGGCCCAGCGCCTTGGCGAAGTCCAGCCCGTCGGAGAAGATCAGCGTCTTGCCCTTGGGGTCGATCCCCAGCCGCTCGTAGTGGGCGATGGCCTTTTCCGCCCAGACCAGTGGGTCCCCGGAGTCGTGGCGCAGGCCATCGAACAGCTTGGCGAAGTACAGGTCGAAGTCGCCCATGAAGGCATCCATGGTGATGCAGTCGGTCAAGGCAATGCCCAGCAACCCACGGTACTCGCGCACCCAGCCTTCCAGTGCGGCAGCCTGGCTGTCGACCAGGCGCGGGCCGAGTTGCTGGTGTGCCATGAACCATTCGTGGGCCATGGTGCCGAGCGGCTTGAGTTCATACTCGCGGGCCAGGTGCACGTTGCTGGTGCCGACGAAGCGGCCGGGGAAGTCGTGCTTGAGGATGTGCACCACTTCTTCCTGCACCCGGTAGGAAAAGCGCCGCCGCGTGCCGAAGTCGGCCAACTGGAAGCCGGCCAGTTCCTCGGCACTGGCCTCGGCCTTGAGCCAGTCGAGCTTTTGGTAAAGGCGTTCGCCCACCTGTTCGATCACCACATCACGGTAGCGGTTGCGGTTACGCACCTCGCTGATGATCGCCAGCAACGGGATTTCGTAGAGGATCACGTGCAGCCATGGCCCGCGCACGCGAATCGCCAGCTGCCCGGCAGCATCCAGGCCGACCTGCACATAGCGCAGGTTGAAGCGGAACAGGCTGAGAAAACGGATGAAGTCCGGCTTGAGGAACGGGATCTTTTCCAGATAGGCCAACTGGTCGTGGGTGACGGTGACTTCGGCCAGCTGCTCTATCTGATAGCGGATCTGCGCCAGGTAAGGCGAGAGGTCTTCGCCATTGCGGCAGCGAAACGCCCATTCCACCTCGGCGTTGGGGTAGTTGTGCAGCACCGCCTGCATCATGGTGATCTTGTAGAAGTCGGTATCCAGCAGGTTCTGGATGATCCTTGGTCCAAACACGCTTTCGCTCATGGGCGGTCTTCCTTGATCAGAGAGAGCTGGTGGTCGAGCGCCGCTTCATCGCCGCACAGGATTACGCCTTCGGCGGCCAGCGCACCGCAGGCGCTGATGGCGCCTTCCTGGGTGAGGGCGCGGCAGGCTGGCAGGTACAGCAGTACCTTGAAGCCTGCCTGGCGCAGTTGCCGGGCAGTGGTCTTGACGCAGTAGTCCAGGGCCAGGCCGCCGACGATCACTGCGCCCACTCCCTGCACCTTGAGGTATTCGATAACCCCCGTGGAGCGGCGTTCGGCCAGATCGTGATAGCAGGCACCGTAGGGGTGCAGGTCGGGCTCGACACCTTTCCAGACGAAGTAGTCGTATTCGATGGGGGCGGGCAGGCCGGGCAGCAGCTCGAAGCCAGGGGTACCGGGCACGCAGTGGCTGACCCAGGTCAGGTCGGCGTTGGCCAGGGCCAGCGGTTGCAGCATCTGGCCGGGTTCGGCCACCACCCAGGCAGCGTTGGCCGGGTGGGCGTCCTTGCTGCCCAGGCGCAGGTCGGCACGCAGAGCCATGGCGTTGAGGTCCGGGGCGATCTCGTTGCCTTCCGGCACTGGCAACTCCTGAGGGGCATTGGCGGTAAAGCCGTTTTGCGCGTCGACATCGAAACTGGCGATCTTCATGGCGGGTCTCCTCGCTGGAATGGCTATATAATTCACCTGGTGTATTAAGTATGTCAAGTGACAATTGCTTAGCTGTTGCGGGTTGCCCTACTTAGCTGCTCTGGTGGATTATTGCGCTGATGAACAAGGAGTCCCCGGTGAGTACAGTCGAAGTTTTGGCCAGCGTCGATATCGTCGCCTTGCGCCTGGCCCCTGATGCACAGCATCTGCAAGTGTTGTTGCACCGTCGTGAGCGTGAGCCCCATACCGGCCAGTGGGCCTTGCCCGGGGTGATCGTCAATGGCCGCACCCCGGATACCAGCCTGGAGGGCGCTGCCGAACGCGCCCTGCGCGAAAAGGCCCTGGTGCTGCCACGCTACCTCGAACAGGTGGGCACCGAAGGCAATGCTTTCCGCGACCCACGTGGCTGGTCGCTGAGCACCTATTACCTGGCATTGCTTGACCCGCAACAGCAGGTCGAGGGTGACCAGCTGGCGTTTTTCGACCTGGACAGCGTGATGGACCGCAAGGTGCTGCTGCCGTTCGACCATAACCTGCTGGTCGAGCGTGCGCGCGAGCGGTTGGCAGCAAAGACGGTGTACAGCAGCTTGCCGCTGTACCTGCTGGGGCAAAAGTTCACCGTGCTCGATGCACTGGGGGCGGTGCAGGCGTGCCTGGGCCAGGCGGTGAACAACACCTCGCTGCGCAAGCGCCTGGAGCGCCTGCGCGAGCTGGGTTGGGTGAGGGATACCGGGGAGAAGAACCAGCCCAGGCTGGGCCGGCCGCAGCAGTTGTATCAGTACACGCCGCAGGGCGAGCGGGTGTTCATGTTCGACCGCAGCCTGTTGCCTGAAGGCGCTTGAGCGACGCTTTATTTGTGGGCGCGCTCCTACAGACGGTCGCGTTCTGTCAGGTCAATGCGCGCAGCGGCTGGTATCGCCTTGTTTCAACGGTGCCTTGCGTGCTGCCGCCAAAACAATGTGGCGCGCGCAAACACTCCCGATCGGCGCGCTGCGGGTCATTAAAACGGGGCGTTTTATCGTTATGTGCCCGGGCGAACTGCCCGGTGCAAAAAGGCGCCACAGCGTTGGAGTTGTGAAGCGAGGCTGTTTTACTCGCGAATACCACACCAGCCAGCCCACGGTGCGGGGCCGGTCGATGTATGTATTATTTTTGTAGACACGGTTTGCAAGCCGATTGCGGGCGACGCGTGCTTGTCTGATCGCGACATCGGTTGTTGCCTTGCTGCGCCGCGTTACTCGTCGCCATAGTTCATGATCGACAGCAGGCGAATCGGCACCTGCACCAGTTGCTCCGGGCCGTGCGGGGTTTCGCCATCGAAGGTCAGGCTGTCGCCGGCCTGCATACGGTACAGCTGGTTGCCGTGGCGGTAGACCAGTTCACCTTCCAGCAGATGCAGGAATTCGGTGCCGGGGTGGGCGAAGGTCGGGAACTCCTCGCTGGCATCGTCCATGGTCACCATGTATGCCTCGAAGTTCTTTTTCGGCCCCCTGGCGTGATTGAGCAGATGGTAGGTATGGCCCTTCTCGGTGCCACGGCGCACCACTTCCAGCCCTTCACCGGCCTTGACGAGCAAGGCATTGCCATCGGGCTGGTCGTACTGGCTGAACAGCTTGGCCATCGGCATGCCCAGCACATCGCACAGGCGGCTCAGGGTATCGAGGCTGGTGGACACCTGGGCATTCTCGATCTTGCTCAGCATGCCCTGGCTGATGCCGGCGATGCGTGCAACATCGGCGAGCTTGAGCGACTGGGCCTGGCGCTGGCGCTTTATCTGCAGGCCCAGGTACTGCTCCAGGCGAAGGCGCGGTTGGGTTTCGGTTGGCATCGAGTGTCCTGCACGGTTTCAGTTCAAGAATAAAGTTTTCGCACTGGGAAAGTGCGAGGCGCAGCTGCTGTGGCTGCTTCTTTCCTCAGGTGAAACCAAGTTTCCCATAAATAGGGCATAAAAAGCTGCATGGGATGTGGGCTGTCTGTGCGGGCCCCTTCGCGGCTAAAGCCGCTCCTAGCGGGCTTGCGCGGTCCCTGTGTAGGAGCGGCTTTAGCCGCGAAGAGGCCCGTACAGGCAAAACACACCCGCGTCCTGGAAAGAGTTGGCAAGCACATTGCATTCCTGTGAGGAAAGTAAGTTTCCCATGCGGAATTAGTGCCCCTCACCAGGAGTGATCAACCCATGTTGCCAGCAGAAACCCAGCGCACCCTCGACCAGTACGGCATCAAGTATGTGTTGGCGCAGTTCGTCGATATCCATGGTTCGGCGAAGACCAAGTCGGTGCCGGTCTCGGGCCTAAAGATGGTGGCTGAAGAGGGCGCCGGCTTTGCCGGGTTCGCCATCTGCGGCATGGGCATGGAGCCTCATGGCCCCGATTTCATGGCCCGTGGCGACCTGTCCACGCTGATCCCGGTGCCTTGGCAGCCGGGCTATGGCCGGGTCGTGTGCGTCGGTCACGTCAACGGCCAACCCTGGCCCTACGACAGCCGTCATGTGTTGCAGCAACAGGTGCAGCGCCTGGCCGACAAAGGCTGGACCCTGAACACCGGCCTTGAGCCCGAGTTCAGCCTGTTCCGCCGCGACGAAAGCGGCAAGCTGCAACTGGTGGACGCCTCCGACAACCTCGACAAGCCCTGCTACGACTACAAGGGCCTGTCGCGCTCGCGGCTGTTCCTCGAACGCCTGACCGAGGCGCTGCAGCCCGTCGGCTTCGACATCTACCAGATCGACCATGAAGACGCCAACGGCCAGTTCGAGATCAACTACACCTACAGCGACGCCATGGAGTCGGCCGACCGCTTCACCTTCTTCCGCATGGCCGCCGGCGAGATCGCCAACGACCTGGGCATGATCTGCTCGTTCATGCCCAAACCCGACCCCAAGCGCGCCGGCAATGGCATGCACTTCCACCTGTCGCTGGCCAGCAGCAGTAACAAGAACCTGTTCCACGACCCGTCCGACAGCAGCGGCATGGGCCTGTCGAAGCTGGCTTACCACTTCGCTGCCGGGCTGCTGGCCCATGGGCCGGCGCTGTGTGCCTTCGCCGCGCCGACGGTCAACTCGTACAAGCGCCTGGTGGTCGGTCGCTCGCTGTCCGGCGCCACCTGGGCTCCGGCCTTCGTCGCCTACGGCGCCAACAACCGCTCGGCGATGGTGCGCATCCCTTACGGCCGGCTGGAGTTCCGCCTGCCGGACGCTGGCTGCAACCCGTACCTGGTCACCGCTGCGATCATCGCCGCCGGCCTCGACGGCATCGACCGCCAGCTGGACCCGGGCGAGATGTGCAACGAGAACCTCTACAACCTGAGCCTGGAAGAGATCGCCGCACGCGGCATCAAGACCTTGCCGCAGTCGCTCAAGGAAGCCGCCGACGCCCTGGAGGCCGACCCGCTGTTCCGTGAGGTGCTCGGCGCCGAGATCGTCGACGAGTTCATCAAGCTCAAGCGCATGGAGTGGGTGGAGTACTGCCGCCACGTCTCCGACTGGGAAATCCAGCGCTACACCGAATTCTTCTGACCGCCAACCCTATCCCTGGGTAGCGGTAAATGCAGCGGCTACCCACTGCCTAGAAGGAGTATCACCATGTGTGGAATCGTAGGTCTGTACCTGAAGAAGCCAGCGCTGGAAGCCCAGCTCGGCAAACTCTTCGAACCCATGCTCGAAGCCATGACCGACCGTGGCCCGGACAGCGCAGGCTTTGCCATCTACGGCGACGAAGTGGCTGATGGCTGGGTCAAGCTGACCCTGCAGGCGACGGACATCAACTACCCCTGGGCGGCCTTGATGGGCCAGCTGGAAGGGCGTTTGGGTTGCTCGCTGGACTGGTTCCAGAACGCCAGCGCCGCCGTGCTCAAGGTGCACACTGGCGAGGCAGCGGCCCGCCAGGCCCTGAGTGAACTGGCCCCCGAAGTGCGCATCATGAGTGCCGGGCAGAGCATCGAGATCCTCAAGGGCATGGGCCTGCCGGCGGAAATCTCCAGCCGCTTCGGCCTGGCTGGCATGAAAGGCAGCCACATCATCGGCCATACCCGCATGGCCACCGAAAGTGCCGTGACCCTGGAAGGCAGCCACCCGTTCTCCACCGGCGCCGACCTGTGCCTGGTGCACAACGGCTCGCTGTCCAACCACTTCCGCCTGCGCCAGGAGCTCAAGCGCGAAGGCATCAGCTTCGAGACCGACAACGACACCGAAGTGGCCGCCGGCTACCTGGCCTGGCGCCTGCAGCAGGGCGACAGCCTGGCTCAGGCCCTGGATGGCGCGCTGCAAGACCTGGACGGGTTCTTCACCTTCGCCATCGGCACCCGCAACGGCTTTGCCGTGATCCGCGACCCGATCGCCTGCAAGCCGGCCGTGCTGGCCGAGACCGACGACTACGTGGCCATGGCCTCCGAGTACCAGGCCCTGGCCAGCCTGCCGGGTATCGACAAGGCCAAGGTCTGGGAACCGGCGCCGGCCACACTGTACGTCTGGGAGCGCGAAAGCGCCTGACCTTCCACCGAATCACTGGAGACATTCATGAAGACGATCGACCTTTCCAGCGCCTCGGTGCGCGTACTCAACCAGTCCCTGCACGGCGATGTGCAGGATCGCGAATGGCGGGTGACCCACCCCGACGGCAAGCACAACCTGGCCGTGGGCATCAATGCCGCGGTGTCGGTGGATATTGAAGGCCACGCCGGCTACTACTGCGCCGGCATGAACCAGCAGGCCAGCGTCACCGTGCACGGCAACGTCGGCGTGGGCGTGGCCGAGAACATGATGTCTGGCTCGGTACGGGTCAAGGGCAGCGCCTCCCAGGCAGCCGGTGCCACCGCCCATGGTGGGTTGCTGGTGATCGAGGGCGATGCTGGCGCGCGTTGCGGCATCTCGATGAAAGGCGTGGACATCGTGGTCGGCGGCAGCATCGGCCACATGAGCTGCTTCATGGGCCAGGCCGGGCGCCTGGTGGTGTGTGGCGATGCCGGCGATGCGCTGGGCGATTCGCTGTACGAGGTGCGCATCTATGTCAGGGGTTCGGTGCAGTCGCTGGGCTCGGACTGTATCGAAAAAGAAATGCGCGCCGAGCACCTGCAAGAGCTGCAGGAGCTGCTGAACAAGGCCGGCCTGCAACACAAGGCGGCCGATTTCAAACGCTACGGCTCGGCCCGCCAGCTCTACAACTTCAAAGTCGACAACGCCAGCGCGTACTGATCCAGGAGCATTCCCATGAGCGAGCAATTCCCCCCGGTACTGCGTGAGTCGGCCACCTTCGATCGCCTGACCATCCAGGAAATCCAGCGTGCCGCCGAAACCGGCATCTACGACATTCGCGGTGGCGGGACCAAGCGCCGCGTGCCGCACTTCGATGACCTGCTGCTGCTGGGCGCCAGCGTGTCGCGCTACCCACTGGAAGGCTACCGCGAAAAATGTGGCACCGACGTGGTGCTGGGCAACCGCTTTGCCAAAAAGCCGATTCACCTGAAGATCCCGGTGACCATCGCCGGCATGAGCTTTGGCGCGCTGTCGGCCAATGCCAAGGAGGCCCTGGGCCGTGGCGCGACTATTGCCGGCACCAGCACCACCACCGGCGACGGTGGCATGACCCCGGAAGAGCGCGGCCAGTCGCAGCACCTGGTGTACCAGTACCTGCCGTCGCGCTACGGCATGAACCCGGACGACCTGCGCAAGGCCGACGCCATCGAGATCGTCCTGGGCCAAGGTGCCAAGCCGGGTGGTGGCGGCATGCTGCTGGGCATGAAGGTCACCGAACGGGTGGCTGGCATGCGCACCTTGCCGATCGGCGTCGACCAGCGCAGCGCCTGCCGCCACCCGGACTGGACCGGCCCGGACGACCTGGCGATCAAGATTGCCGAGATCCGCGAGATCACCGACTGGGAGAAGCCGATCTACGTGAAGATCGGTGCCAGCCGCCCGTACTACGACGTCAAGTTGGCAGTGAAGGCCGGCGCCGACGTGATCGTGCTCGACGGCATGCAGGGCGGCACTGCGGCCACCCAGGAAGTGTTCATCGAACACGTCGGCATTCCGATCCTGCCGGCCATTCCCCAGGCGGTGCAGGCGCTGCAGGAGATGGGCATGCACCGCAAGGTGCAGCTGATCGTCTCCGGTGGCATCCGCAATGGTGCCGACGTGGCCAAGGCCATGGCCCTGGGCGCCGATGCCGTGGCCATCGGCACGGCGGCGCTGATCGCCCTGGGCGACAACCACCCGCGGCTGGACAGCGAGCTGAAGAAGATCGGCTCGGCCGCCGGCTTCTACGACGACTGGCAGAACGGCCGCGACCCGGCCGGCATCACCACCCAGGACCCGGAACTGGCCAAGCGCCTGAACCCGGAAGAGGCCGGCCGCCGCCTGGCCAACTACCTGCGGGTGCTGGTGCTGGAGGCGCAGACCATGGCCCGCGCCTGCGGCAAGTCGCACCTGCACAACCTCGACCCCGAGGACCTGGTGGCACTGACCGTCGAGGCGGCGGCCATGGCCCGGGTGCCGCTGGCCGGTACTGCCTGGGTGCCGGGCCAGGCGCAGTACTGATTCGATATTTTGGGGCCGCTTTGCGGCCCTTTCCGACCGGTCCGGCGCCCCGGCAAGGCCGCTCCCACAGGTATCGCGCAAGGTTCAGACGTTGTGCATTCCCTGTGGGAGCGGCCTTGCCGGGGCGCCGGACCGGTCGAAAAGGGCTGCGAAGCAGCCCCAGATGCCCCCATTCGCAAAGGAGTGACTCCATGAAGCTTGCCCTTGCTGTTGTGCTGTTGGCATTGACGCCGTTGGCCCACGCCGCCGAACCCACCCTGGACACCGGCAACACTGCCTGGATGATCTGCGCGGCGATGTTCGTGCTGATGATGTGCATCCCGGGCCTGGCGCTGTTCTATGGCGGCATGGTGCGGGCGAAGAACTTCCTCTCGGTGTTCACCCAGTTGTTCGCCGTGGCCGGGGTGATCGGCATCCTCTGGGTGCTGTTCGGTTACAGCCTGGTGGTCGACACCAGCGGCATGGTCGAAGGGCAGTTGACCTTCAACAGCTTCATCGGCGGCCTGGACAAGGCGCTGATGCTGAACATCGGCCACGACAGCCTGGTGGGCAGCATCCCGGAAGGGGTGTTCGCGGTGTTCCAGCTGACCTTCGCGATCATCACGCCAGCCCTGATCGCCGGTGGGTTTGCCGAGCGCATGAAGTTCAGTGCCTCGCTGCTGTTCATGGCGGCCTGGTTCGTCCTGGTGTACGCGCCCATCGCCCACATGGTGTGGGGTGGGCCTGGGGCGCTGATGGTCAACTGGGGTGTGCTGGACTTTGCCGGCGGCACGGCAGTGCATATCAACTCCGGTGTGGCAGCGCTGGCGGCGGCGTTGATGCTGGGCAAGCGCAAAGGCTATCCGCAGACGGCCATGCCGCCGCACAACCTCGGCTTCACCCTGGTGGGCGCCGGGCTGCTGTGGGTCGGTTGGTTCGGCTTCAACGTCGGCTCCGGGCTTGCGGCCAACGAAGGGGCAGGGGTGGTGATGCTGGCGACCATGGTCGCGGCCTGTGCCGGGATTGTCGGCTGGTTGCTGACCGAGAAGATCATGCATGGCCGGCCGACGGCCCTGGGGGCAGCATCCGGTGCATTGGCCGGGCTGGTAGGCATCACGCCGGCCTGCGCTTTTGTCGGGCCATTGGGTGCGGTGGTGATCGGCTTGCTGACCGGCGCGATCTGCTTTTTCGCCGTGACCCGGCTCAAGCAGGCACTGGGGTACGACGACAGCCTCGATGTGTTCGGGCTGCATGGGGTTGGCGGGATGGTCGGGGCGTTGCTGACTGGGGTATTTGCTGCGCCGTCGCTGGGCGGCTATGTAGAAGGGGCCTCGCCGATCGGGCAGGCCTTGGTGCAGCTCAAGGGCATGGCGTTCACCTTTGTTTACTGCTTTGTGGTGAGCTGGGCGATTCTCGGTGCCATCAAGCTGACCGTGGGGCTGCGGGCCAGCCGGGAAGAGGAAGAGCAGGGGCTGGACCTGGCCGAGCACAATGAGCGGGCTTACAACCTCTGACAGCGTGTTTCGCCGGTGCTGGCCTTTCGCGGATAAATCCGCTCCTACAAGGGATCGCCCATCCCTGTAGGAGCGGATTTATCCGCGAGAAGCCAGTACAGGTTGAATCAGTGCCCCATCGCCAACTTGGCACCCATCTGCCGGCGGCGGTAGGCGCTGTCACGCGAGGCTAGCCACCCGTACAGCGGCGAAGTGACGGCCAGGCCCACCAGCCACGACAGATCGGCCCCGTTGATGTGCTCGGAGATCGGCCCGACGTACAGCGGCGTGTTCATGAACGGGATCTGCACCACGATACCCACCGCGTAGGCAATCAGTGCCTGCGGGTTGTAACGGCCGTAGATACCGCCATCGACCTTGAAGATCGACTGGATGTCGTAGTCGCCCTTGTGAATCACATAGAAGTCGATCAGGTTGATCGCCGTCCACGGAACCAGCACCACCAGCAGCACCAGCACCATGTCGACGAAGTGGCCGATGAAGTCGGCCGAGGCGAACACCGCGACCACACAGCAGGCTGCCAGCACGATCAGCGACAGCACCGCACGGCTCTTGGCGGTGGGGATCCAGCGGTAGGCGAAGGTCTGCACCAGGGTGATGATCGACAGCACCGCACCGTACAGGTTGAGGGCGTTGTGGCTGATCACGCTGAGCAGGAACAGCACCAGCATCACCGGGCCCAGGCTGCCGGTAGCGAGCTTGACCGCGTCCATGGTGTCGACGCCAGCCGGGATCGCCAGCACCGCCACGGCGCCGAAGATGAACGACAGGCTCGAACCCAGGGCCGCGCCCAGGTAGGTGGTCCAGAAGGTCGAGCTGACTTTCACATCAGCCGGCAGGTAGCGCGAGTAGTCCGACACGTAGGGGGCGAAGGCGATCTGCCACAGCGCCGCCAGTGAAACGGTGGCAAGCCAGCCGGCCAGGTTGAAGCCGCCGCGGGTCAGGAAGTCGTCACTTTGCACATGGCTGAAGATGTAGCCGAAGCCGACCACGATACCAATGCCCAGCACCCAGGTGCCAATGCGGTTGAGCACATGGATGAAACGGTACCCGATGATGCCGATGATGCCTGAACCCAGCGCACCGATGACGATGCCCACCGATACCGGTACGGCCTCGACCACGCCATGCAGCGACTTGCCGGCCAGCACGATATTGGAGGCGAAGAAGCCGATGTACATCACGCCGGCAATCACCACCACCAGCAACGCGCCAAGGGTGCCGAACTGCGCGCGGCTCTGGATCATCTGCGGGATGCCCATCTGCGGGCCCTGGGCCGAGTGCAGTGCCATCAGCACGCCACCGACCAGGTGGCCGACCAGGATGGCGACGATGCCCCACACCAGGTTCAGGTGAAACAGCTGCACGCCCAGCGCGCCGGTGACGATGGGCAGCGGCGCGATATTGCCGCCGAACCACAGTGTGAACAGATCCCTTACCTTTCCATGGCGGTCTTGCGGCGGCACATAGCCGATGGTGTGTTTTTCAATGAGGGGTGCCGAATTGGCTGCACTGGTCATGACTGACTCCAAGGCAAGGTGGGGCATCGGGTGCTGCCCGGATGCGTGCCGGCGAAGGGCGACGCGTTCTTGTTGGAGCGATGATGCGGGGCGCGGGGATAACGAGAAATTAGTAAATATGTGCCCATAAACCTTAAAAAACCTAAGGCTGACAAAAGGTTAAGCGGTGGACGGTAGCAAGGAGGGTGCCAGCTGGCTGGAGGGCTTGAGGTAGAGGGGGTGGGCGTTGTGTGAGCGGCGGAGGGTGAGCGTTGGTGGTGCACAGTGTGCATTAACAGGGCAAGGCAGATGTGTTGCCTGTGCTGGCCCTTTCGCGGGTAAACCCGCTCCCACAGGTACAGCACAATTTTCAATATCTGCGGTGAACCTGTGGGAGCGGGTTTACCCGCGAAAGGGCCCGTACAGGCAATACAACTACATCGGCAACAACCGGTCCTGAATCACTTCTTTCATCACCAGGGTCGAGCTCAGGCGCTTTACATTGGGAATGCTGGTCAGCTGCTCGTCATACAGCTTCTGAAATGCCGGCAAGTCCTTGGCCACCACATGCAGCAGATAATCCGGGTCGCCGAACAAGCGCTGGGCCTCGACGATCTGCGGTATCGCCGCCAACGCCGCCTCGAAATCCGCCACGGGCTGGCGGGTCACCTCGCGCAGGGTCACGAACACCAGCGCAGCGAAGTTCAGCCCCAGCGCGCTTGGCGCCAGGCGCGCGTGGTAGCCAAGGATGGCACCGGACTCCTCCAGCGCCTTCAGGCGCCGATGGCAGGGCGACAGACTCAGCCCTACACGGTCGGCCAGCTCAGTCACCGAGAGGCGACCGTCTTTTTGTAGCTCGGCAAGGATCTTTCGGTCTGTTCTGTCCATCTAGAAGAATCTTCCAACATGAATGGCAATAGGGGAAATATACGAAAGAAAATCCCCCGGCGGAATCCGTAGGCTTTCTTCACCACCCAAACTGTGTGTAAGGAAGACTCAAGTGGCAATCAGTGTGCTGACGGCGTTCTGGGCCGTGTCGTTGCTGTTCGTGATCACCCCCGGTGCCGACTGGGCCTATGCCATTTCTGCGGGCATGCGCGGGCGTTGGGTGATGCCTGCCGTGGCAGGCATGTTGTCGGGGCATTTTCTTGCCACCCTGGTGGTGGCGGCAGGGGTGGGCAGCCTGCTGGCCGGTCACCCGCTGGCGATGACCCTGCTGACCCTGGCCGGTTGTGCCTACCTGCTGTGGTTGGGTGGCAACCTGCTGCTGAGCCCGGCGGCGCCGGAGGCGGGGCAGGCCAACGTGGGCGATTCGGGGCCGCGTTGGGCGCTCAAGGGCCTTTGCGTAAGCGGGCTGAACCCGAAAGTGTTCCTGTTGTTCCTGGCCTTGCTGCCGCAGTTCACCGACCCGCAGTCGAGCTGGCCGGTGCCCCTGCAGATCCTGCTGCTGGGGCTGGTGCACCTGTGCAGTTCGCTGGTGATTTACTCGCTGGTCGGCTACGGCGCCAAGGCCGTGCTGAGCAGCCGGCCCGGTGCAGCTCGATGGGTAGGGCGGGTGTCGGGGACGGCCATGGTTGCGGTGGCGCTGGGGTTGATTGTCGGCCAGCTGCACTGAACGCAGCGCCACTGATCGTTCGGCCAAATCCTGCGGAACGAACTGCTGATTGCCGATCTCCTATCCAGAGATGGATGGAAATGTGCCCGGGACTTCCCAGACATGAGATCGCTTCAGCAACACCACAAGGACACCGTGACCGCGCCGCCGAGCTTCCTGCTCAATGGCGGCAGTATTGGCAGCCTGCTGCAGTCGATGGACTGGAGCAGCTCGCCACTGGGCGCGCCACACACCTGGTCGCCGCACCTGCAGGCGGTGATGGCCACGCTGCTGCCAGCCCAGGCGCAGTTCGTGCTGTTCTGGGGCGATGCCTATGTGGCCCTGTACAACGATGCCTACGCCCCGACAATCGGCACCAAGCACCCGCAGGCCCTCGGGCGGCCAGCGCAGGAGCACTGGAGTGAATTGTGGGACGACCTCGAGCCACTGCTGCGCGGCGTGCGCGAGACTGGCCAGACCTTCTGGGCCAAGGACCGCCCCTTCTATATAGAGCGTCGAGGCCTGGGCGAAACCGTCTATTTCGATGTGTCCTATTCCGCCGTGCACGAAGCCGACGGCAGCGTCGGCGGTGTGTTGTGCCTGGTGGCCGATACCACCGAACGGGTGCGCTTCCAGCAGCGCCAGGCGTTCTTGCTGGAACTGGGCCGAACCTTGCCGGGGCTGGGCGAGGCGGAGCGCATCGAGGCCTACGCAGTGCAGCGCCTGGCCCAGGAACTGGGCGCTTCTCGTGTCTTTTTCGGCGAAGATCAGGGTGATGGCAATGGTTTTCGGGTGGCCCAGGAGTGGGTCGACGGCCTGCCTTCCTGGGTCGGTCAGCATGACTACGCCAGCGTCGGAGCGTCGTTGCGTGAGCAGCTGGCTGCGGGCAAGGTGGTGCAGCAGGCCTATGAGGCCCAGCTCGATGGCTTGTGTGCCACGCTGCACGTTCCCGTGCTGCGTGCCGGGCGCCTCGAAGCGATGCTGGGCGTGCATTTCCATACCCCTCGCCAGTGTTTCGAGGGCGAATGCCAGTTGATCGAGGAAACCGCCAAGCAAACCTGGGCCGCAATCTCCCACGCCCGCGCCGAACGGGCCTTGCACCTGCTCAACGAAAGCCTTGAGGACCGCGTCGCGGCGGCGCTTGCCGAGCGCGAGGCCGCCATGCTGCAGCTGCACGAGGCGCACAAGCTGGAGATGATCGGGCAACTGACCGGCGGCATCGCCCACGACCTCAACAACATGCTCACGCCCATCATCGCCTCGTTCGAGCTGCTGCGCCGTAACCCGCAATCGGAGCGCGTCCCGCGCCTGATCGAAGGCGGCCTGCAGGCGGCCGAACGGGCGCGCAGCCTGGTGGCGCGCCTGCTCAGTTTCGCCCGGCGCCAGACCCTCAAGCCGCAGCCCTTGTCGCTGGCGGCCTTGGTGGCCGACATGCGCGAGCTGATGGCCCGCTCGCTGGGGCCGACCATCGAGGTGCAGGTGCAGATAGACCCGGCACTGCCCGCAGTGGTGGCCGACCCTCACCAACTGGAGCTGGCGGTGCTCAACCTAGTGGTCAATGCCCGTGATGCCATGCCCGACGGCGGCATGCTGAATATCACTGCCGGGCTCGACAGCGCCGGCCCGCCCAAGGCGGACAGTGTGAGCGCGGCGCGCCAGATCTGGCTGCAGGTCCGTGACAATGGCTGCGGCATGACTGAAGAGCAACTGCGCCGCTGCATCGAGCCGTTCTATTCGACCAAGGGCGTGGGCAAGGGCACCGGGCTGGGTCTGCCGATGGTCCAGGGCCTGGCGTTGCAGTCGGGCGGCAGCTTTGCCATCGAGTCGCAGCCGGGGCAGGGCACCACGGCTACCCTTTGGTTGCCGCTCAGTGATGTGGCGGCACCCTGCAGGGACATTGAGTTGCCCGAGGCGCCGCAGGCCGATCGGCCGTGCCGGGTACTGCTGGTGGATGACGAGGAGATCGTGCGCCATGCCACCGCCGCCCAGCTGCGCGACTTGGGTTATGACGTAACCGAGGCTGGCAATGCGGCGGCGGCCTTGCATCTGCTGGGCAAGGGCTGGCTGCCGGATGTGCTGGTCACCGACCATGTCATGGCCGAGATGACCGGTGTGCGTCTTGCCCAGCAATTGCGCGAGCGGCAGGCGGATCTGCCGGTGCTGATCATCACCGGCTACGCCAACCTCACGCCGCGGGAGCTCAAGGGCTTCGAGGTGCTGCGCAAGCCTTACCGGCAGGCGGAGCTGGCGCAAAGTGTGGCCAGGTTGTTAGCCCGCTCGCGCTGATCGCCGGGGTGCAAAGCGGCATCGGCAATCAAGCGTCGAGCACTTTGCCAAGCATCTGGCACACCTGCTCCGCAGAATAGGGCTTGGCCAGGAAGGCAAAACCCTGGTGCCCGCCCTCGGCGATCGCCTCGCTGTAGCCCGAGGTCAATATCACCGGCAGCTGCGGGCGCTGCTTGCGCAATTCCCTGGCCAGGGCCAGCCCCCCTATCCCTGGCATGACCACGTCGGAAAACACCGCGTCGAAATTGCCATTCGGCCCGTTCAGCTGGGCCAGTGCCTCTTCGGCCGAGCAGGCCCAGCTGATGTGGTAGCCATGGTCATGGAGAATCTGCGCGGTAAAGTTGCCGACATCGGGGTTGTCCTCAACCACCAGGATGCGCCGCCGCTCGCCCACCGGTTGGACCTGCGTGCCGCTATCTGCGTCGCCCGGCAGCTGCGCGGCCGGCGCGGGCGCTTGCGGCAGGTACAGGGTAAAGCTGGTGCCCTGGCCCTGTATGCTGTTGACCTTGACGTCGCCCCCGGACTGCTTGGCGAAACCGAACACCTGGGACAGGCCCAGCCCGGTACCCTCGCCAGGCGCCTTGGTGGTGAAGAACGGGTCGAAGATGCGTTCCAGCAGCTCGGGGGCGATGCCGACACCGCTGTCGGTCACCGAGATTGCGGCAAACACCCCGGGCTGCTCGGGCATGTGCTGGTCGGCCAGCAAGCGTAGCCGCAGCGTACCTTCACCGGCCATGGCATCGCGGCCGTTGAGCATCAGGTTGATCACTGCTGTTTCCAGTTGGCTGAGGTCGGCGCGGATATGGCAAGGTGCTTGGGGCAGTTGCAGCTTCACGTGGACCCGCGCCCCCGTGGCGGTATCGAACATGTCGGCCATTGCCTCCAGCCGTGGCCCGGCTTCGAACACCTGCGGGCTGAGGGCCTGGCGCCGGGCGAAGGCGAGCAGTTGGCCGGTGAGCTTGGCGCCACGGTCGACCGAGTCGGCCATGGTCTTGAGGTAGCGCTCGCGCCGCTCGCCATCGAGGTTGGGGCGCTGCAGGAAGTGCAGCGACGAGCGGATGATGGTCAGCAGGTTGTTGAAGTCGTGGGCCACACCGCCGGTCAACTGGCCGATGGCTTCTAGCTTCTGGGTCTGGCGCAGCACAGCTTCGGTATGCAGCAGCTGGGTGGTGCGCTCTTCGACCCGGTGTTCCAGGGTGGCGTTGAGTGCCTCCAGCGTCGCCATCGCCTCGCGCACTTCGGCATTGGCCTGAACCCGCTGGATATGCGCCCAGCAACGTTCAGTCACTTCGCTGATCAGCGCTTGTTCATAGTCAGTCCACACCCGTGGCACACGATCGTGGATGGCCATCAGCGCGGTCAGCCTGCCGCCTTTGATCAGCGGCATGCAGATGGTGGCAGTGATGCCTATGGCCTGAAATGTCGCCGCCTCGTCAGCGGCCAGTTCGCGCAGGTTGTCATTGATTACCAGGGGCAGGCCGCTGCGTAGCCGGCTGACCGCCAGCCGGCCGAAGTCATGCAGGTGATACTGGCCGACCAGGCGGGGAGAGCCGGGCGCCACCGCATCGCCGCAGATGGTGAAGCCGTCCTGGTCAGGCGCCATCACCGCATAGGCGCAGCTCGACAGGCCAAGATGCTCGACCAGCATGCCCGTGGTGATGGCCAGGATCTGGTCCGGATCGGTGGCTTCGGTCACGGCGCGGCCGAGGTTGTCGAGAAAGTTCAGGCGCTGGTTGGTGACCACGCTTGAGGTGGTTTCGGTGACCGTGTCGAGCATGCCCAATACCTCGCCATCATGGCCGCGAATGGGGCTGTAGCAGAAGGTGAAGTAGGCACGCTCGGGGCCACCGTTGCGGTTGATTGTCAGCGGGAAGTCTTCGATGTACACGGCCTCGCCGGCCATGGCGCGGTCGGCCATCATGCCGATGTCGGCCCAGGCTTCCTGCCACACTTCGCTGAAGGGTTTGCCCAGGGCCAAGGGCTTTTGCCCAAGGATCGGGATGAACGCGTCGTTGTGCAGGGTGAGCAGGGCCGGGCCCCAGAGTATGGCCTGCGGGAAGCGCGAGGCCAGGCACAGGGCCACCGTGGTTTTCAGGGCGTCGGGCCATTGATCAAGCGGGCCCAGGGGGGTAGCTGCCCAGTCATGGTTGCGGATGCGCTCGGCCATCTGCCCGCCGCCGTCTAGCCATTTTGCCATGTACGCTGCCGGTCCTCTTGCATAAGGCCTTTAGGGTGCACCGAGAATAGACGGTTGGCGAGGGTTTTATGCTCGCTTGCGCTGGCCTTTTCGCGGGCACGTCGGGGCCAGTGCAGGTCAGCGCATGAAGTGCACCTTGCCTGTGTCGTCGTTACCCATATAGATGCCATACACCCCGGCCTGGCGCTCGAGGATGTAGCGCTCGAGAATCTGCCGGATCGCCGGGTAATAGATTTCATCCCAAGGTATCTCGTGCGGCGCGAAGAATTTGTACGCCAGCGTTTCCGGCCCGTACTGCCCGGTCTCTTCGGTGGCGATGGCGCGGAAGATGATGTACACCTCGCTGATTTTCGGCACGCTGAAGATCGAGTAGGGCGAGACGATGTCGGCGCGCACGCCGCTTTCTTCCCACACCTCGCGCAGCGCCGCCTGCTCGGTGGTCTCGCCGGCTTCCATGAACCCTGCCGGCAAGGTCCAGGTGCCGGGGCGCGGGGGGATGGCGCGCTGGCACAACAGGTACTTGCCATCGCGCTCGATGATGCAGCCGGCGATGATCTTTGGGTTGATGTAATGAATGTAACCGCAGCCGGTGCAGTGCAGGCGCTCGTGGGTGTCGCCTGTGGGAACGCCCCGGGCCAGTTCCGTGGTGCAATGCGGGCAGTAGCGCGGGGCGTTGGGCATGTCAGCGGCCTATAAGGGTCTTATATACGTGGATCCTTCAGGGCCAAGGGTTCGACCATGTCGCGCACCTTGGTGTTGTCGTCCTGTTTCTGGCGCAGGTAGTCCAGGGCTACCTTGGCGGCGGCGCGTACGTGGTCGACCGAGGCCTGGTGAGCCACAAGCGGGTCGCCGCCCTTGATCGCCTCGACGATCTTTTCCATCTCACGGTTGCTGGCACCGCGGCGGTTTTCTTGCGATACCGAGGTGGCGCGAAGGTAGCTGATGCGTGCCTGCAACTGGCGCAGCTGCTGCGCTGCGACCTGGTTGCCGGAGCCTTCCAGGAGCACGTCGTAGAAGCCTTGCACCGAGTCCAGCACCTGCTGCAGCTCGCCTTCTTCCAGGGCTTCGCGGTTGACCTCGAGGGCGCGCTCCAGTGCACGGATGTCCTTGGCCTTCGCGTTGAGGGTGAACAGCTGCACGATCAGGCCTTCGAGCACGCAACGCAGCTCGTAGATATCGCGGGCGTCTTCCAGTGTGATGATGGCCACGCGCGGCCCCTTGGCGTCGGCGAATTCCACCAGGCCTTCGGATTCCAGGTGGCGCAGGGCCTCACGCACCGAGGTACGGCTGACGCCGAGGCGGTCGCAGAGGTCGCGCTCGACCAGGCGGTCACCCGGCAGCAGGTGGAAGTTCATGATCGCGCCGCGCAGCTTGTCGAGCACGATTTCGCGCAGGGTAACGGGGTTGCGGTTGACCTTGAAGCTGTCGTCGAGGGGCTGGCGTTTCATCAAGTGCGCTCTGAATGAGGCTGCCCGGCCGCAACCGCAATAGCACCACGAACCATCGGTGCTCCTTGCGTGGGTTCGAACAGCCCGCTGTTAACGGGTTGACTCCGCATCGGCTTCAGCGAACGCTTCCCGGGCCAGGCGGAAACTGTCCACCGCCGCGGGCACGCCGCAATAAATGCCGACCTGGAGCAGGATCTCGCGAATCTGTTCACGGCTCAGGCCATTACGCAATGCGCCGCGAATATGCAGCTTGAGCTCGTGGGGCCGGTTGAGCGCGGAAATCATGGCCAAGTTTATCATGCTGCGCTCTTTCAGCGAGAGGCCTTCGCGGCCCCAGACGTGGCCCCAGCAATACTCGGTGACCAGCTCTTGCAGCGGCTTGGTGAACTCGTCGGCATTCTGGATCGAGCGGTTGACGTATTCCTCGCCCAGCACCTGGGTGCGGATCTGCAGGCCTTTGTCGTACTTTTCGTTGCTCATGCGCAGTACTCCGAATGAAAAAAGGGGCCGCAACCGAGGGTGAGAGGGTGGGCGCGGCCCCTGAAAAGAGGGGCTGATATCTTGGGGCTGCTTTGCAGCCCTTTCGCGACACAAGGCCGCTCCTACAAAGGACCGCAATCTCCTGTAGGAGCGGCCTTGTGTCGCGAAAGGCCCAAAACCTTAAAGGTCAGCCCAGGGGCGGCAGGGCGCCCAACTTGCCCTTGTGGTAGACCATTGGTGTTACCGGCTCGGCCGGCAGCACCAGGTTCTTCACCGCGCCGACAATGATCGCGTGGTCACCGCCGTCGTATTCGCGCCACAGTTCGCACTCGATGATCGCCGTGGCCTTGGTCAGCAACGGGTTGCCCAGCGCGCTCAGTTGCCACTCGACACCTTTGGCCTTGTCCTTGCCCTTGCCGGCAAAGGCATAGGCCTCGGCGGTCTGGTCGGCAGACAGCAGGTGGATCGCGAACTGCTTGCTGTCCCGCAGGATCGGGTAGGTGTCCGAAGCGTAGTTGGGGCAGAACAGCACCAGCGCCGGGTCGATCGACAGCGCGCTGAACGCGCTGGCGGTGATGCCGACGATGCCGCCGTCGGCGTCCAGGGTGGTGACCACGGTGACGCCGGACGGGAACGAGCCCATCACGTCTTTGTAGATGCCTGGTTCGATCATCTCGTGCTACCTCTTAGCGCATCACAAACGGGTCGGGCATCGGCGCGGTGGACAGGTTGATCCACACGGTCTTCAGCTCGGTATAGGCCAGCACCGAATCGATGCCGCTCTCGCGGCCGTAGCCGCTGTTCTTGAAGCCGCCGATCGGCGCCATGGCCGACACGGCGCGGTAGGTGTTGACCCAGATGATCCCCGAACGCACGTCGCGGGCCAGGCGGTGGGCGCGGCCCAGGTCGCGGGTCCAGATGCCGGCGGCAAGGCCGAACTGCGAGTCGTTGGCGATGGCCAGGGCCTCTTCCTCGGTCTTGAAGCGGATCACGGCGGCGACCGGGCCGAACACCTCTTCCTGCATGATGGTCATCGAGTTGCTGTCGCACTCGAACAGGGTCGGCTCGTAGAACCAGCCTTCACCTTCGACTTCGGCACGCTTGCCGCCCATGTGCAGCTTGGCGCCTTCGGCCTTGGCCGCAGCCACCAGGCCTTCGACCACGGCCAGTTGCTGGGCGGTGGCCATCGGGCCCATTTCGCTGGCATCGTCCTGCGGGTTGCCGATGCGAATGCGCTTGGCGCGGGCAATCAGGCGCTCGACGAACTCGTCGAAGATCTCGTCCTGCACCAGCAGGCGCGAGCCGGCCACGCAGCTCTGTCCGGAGGCGGCATAGATGCCGGCCACGGCGCCGTTGATGGCGCTGTCCAGGTCGGCGTCGGCGAAGATGATGTTCGGCGACTTGCCGCCCAGCTCCAGCGACAGCTTGGCGAAGTTCTCGGCACTGCTGCGCACCACGTGGCGAGCAGTGGCGGCGCCGCCGGTGAAGGCGATCTTGCGTACCAGCGGGTGGCGGGTCAGCGCCGCGCCGGTGCTTGGGCCGTAGCCGGTGACCACGTTGACCACACCGGCCGGGAAGCCGGCTTCCAGGGCCAGGCGGGCCAGCTCGAGGATGGTCGCCGAGGCGTGCTCGGACGGTTTGAGCACGATGGTGTTGCCGGCGGCCAGCGCCGGGGCCAGCTTGATCGCGGTCAGGTACAGCGGGCTGTTCCACGGGATGATCCCGGCCACCACGCCGATGGGTTCGTGCACGGTGTAGGCGAACAGGTCCGGCTTGTCCAGCGGCAGGGTGCCGCCTTCGAGCTTGTCGGCCAGGCCTGCGGTGTAGTGGAAGAACTCCGGCAGGTAACCGACCTGGCCGCGGGTTTCGCGGATCAGCTTGCCGTTGTCACGGCTTTCCAGCTGGGCCAGGTGTTCCTTGTTCTCGGCGATCAGGTCACCCAGGCGACGCAGCAGCTTGCCACGCGCGGTGGCGGTGATGCTGCGCCACGCCTTGCTGTCGAAGGCACGCTGGGCGGCCTGTACGGCCAGCTCGACATCGGCTTCATCGGCGTCGGGCAGTTGCGCCCAGGCTTGGGCTGTGGCCGGGTTGAGGCTGTCGAAGGTCTTGCCGCTCTGGGCATCGAGCCATTGGCCGTCGATGCACATCTGGAAACGAACGAGGGTCATGCAACAATCCCCTTGGCGGATTCGGTGAGGGTGCGGGCTTGGGCGAGGAAGTCCAGGAGCATCTTGTTGACTTCACGCGGTGCTTCCACAGGCATCATATGCCGTTGCTCGGCCAGGACCACGCTTTGCGCACCAGGGATGCTGGCAGCGAGCTGGCGGGTCATGGCCGGGGTGGAGCCCGAGTCGAGTTCGCCGGTGGCGATCAGCGTCGGCACCTGGATGCTGCCCAGGTCGCCTGCGCGGTACATGTCCTGGGTGGCGAACAGCGAGTAAGTGGTGTGGTAACCCTGCGGGTCGTTGTTGGCCAGCACTTGGCGAATGGCGGCGACCTGCGCCGGGTTGGCAGCCTTGTATTCACGGCTGAACCAGCGGTCGAGCGCGGCGTCGACGTTGGCGTCGGGGCCGAGCTGCGCAGCCTGGGCGGCGCGGGCGATGACGCCGGCACTCTGCTCGGGGGTGCGGTTGAACACGCTGTTGAGCACTACCAGGGCAGCCAGGCGCTGCGGGTAGTTGAGGGCAAAGGCGCGGGCGACCAGGCCACCCATGGAAAAGCCGATCACGATGGCTTGTTGAAGCTGCAGGTGGTCGAGCAGTTCGGCGAGCTGGGCGGCGTAGCCTTCCAGGCCGGTGTCGGCGGCGGGCAGTGCGCTCTGGCCGTGGCCGAGCATGTCGTAGGCGATGACGCGGTAGTCGTTGGCCAGGCCAACGATCTGACCGCCCCACATTTCCTTGTTCAGGCCTACGCCGTGGATCAGCACCACGGGTTGGCCCTGGCCGACGGACAGGTAGCTGGTGCCGGCAGGTGTACGTTCAGCGACAGGCTGAATCATGGAGGGCGCTCCTTGAAGGTCGGGCGCGGCGGGTAAGCTCGCCGCGCCCCGGCCCGTCTTGGTTGTTGTTATTGAGCGTTGGCTTTTTCGGCAGCCAGTTCTTCCAGGTCGATGTAGCGGTTGCCGATGCGCGGGTGCAGGCGGCCACCGTCGGCTGCGCCCAGGACCACGACGATTTCATCGGCGCGCGGGGCGTCTTCGATCTGCATTTCCAGGGTGATGTAGTGCGAACGCAGGCCTTCGTCGTCCTTCTGCATCATCGGGATCTGAATCGAAGTGCCTGGGCCACCGCGCTTGTTGGTGAAGCTCAGGTAGCTCTTGGCCTGTACCGCTTCGCGGTAGTGGTTGCCGAAGCGCAGGGTGTGGATCACCGCCGAGGCGTGCTCGATCTCGCCATCGGCGCCGACCACAGCGGCCTTGCCGTAGGCTTCGATCTTGTCGGCACCGCCGATAGCAGCGGTCAGGCGCTCGACCATCAGGGCACCGAGCTCCGAGCAGTTGGCGCGGATTTCCGGCTTCAGATCTTCAACGAAACCGCGACCGGCCCATGGGTTCTTGATCACCACGGCCAGGCCGACCATGGTCACCGGCTTGTCGGTGGCCTTGCCGCCTTCGATGCGGGTCTCTTCGGAGTAGGTGACGATCTTGCGGATTTCGAAACTCATGGGTGGCTCCTGGTGAGGGTTATCAGCTCTTGTTGTCTGATGGTATACCATAATATTTGTTGTGCAAGAGGTGTCTGGAAATTTCTATTGCCGGGGGACGAAAGGTGGGTTGATGCCTTGAATCTTGCGCTGCCTGTGCTGGCCTCTTCGCGGGTGAACCCGCTCCCACAGGTAACGCGCAGGCCTTGAAAGCTGCGGTGAGCCTGTGGGAGCGGGTTCACCCGCGAAGAGGCCGGTGCAGGCTGTCACTGAACTTCAAAAAAAGCCCGCTCACGCGGGCCCACAGGGGCCCACGGGAGCGGGCGCGTCCCGCAATGTCTCAGGCAATGGGAATTCAGGCGAACGCTGGCACCACTTCCTTGATGAACAGCTCGAGCGACTTCTTCTTCTCGGCGTGGGGCAGGCTGTTGTCGCACCAGAAGCTGAACTCGTCGACACCGAGCTCCTGGTAGTACTTGATGCGGGCGATGATCTCTTCCGGCGTGCCGATCATGGTGTTCTTGCGGATGTTCTCCAGCTGGAACGCCGGTACTTCGGCGAACTTGGACTCAGGGCTCGGCTCGAGGAAGCCGTTGACCGGGGTGGTCTTGTTGCCGAACCAGGCATCGAAGGTGCGGTAGAAGCGCGAGATGGCCTGTGCGCCGATTTTCCAGCCTTCCGGCTCCGACGGGCTATGCACGTGGGTGTGGCGCAGCACCATCAGTTGCGGGCGCGGCACGTCCGGGTTGTTGTCCAGGGCGGCCTGGAACTTGTTCTTCAGGTCCAGCACTTCCTCGTCGCCTTTCATCAGCGGGGTGACCATGACGTTGCAGCCGTTGGCCACGGCGAAGTTGTGCGAGTCCGGGTCGCGGGCGGCGATCCACATCGGCGGGGTGGCGTTGAACGGCTTTGGCACACTGGTGGAGGTGGGGAACTTATAGACTTCGCCGTCATGGGCGTAGTCGCCTTCCCACAGCTTGCGCACCACCGGGACCATTTCGCGCAGGGCCTTGCCGCCGTCGGTGGCCGGCATGCCACCTGCCATGCGGTCGAACTCGAACTGGTAGGCGCCACGGGCCAGGCCCACTTCCATGCGGCCGTTGCTGATCACGTCGAGCAGGGCGCATTCGCCGGCGACGCGGATCGGGTTCCAGAACGGCGCGATGATGGTGCCGGCGCCCAGGCGGATCTTTTCGGTGCGCGCGGCCAGGTAGGCCAGCAGCGGCATCGGGCTTGGCGAGATGGTGTATTCCATGGCGTGGTGCTCGCCGATCCACACGGTGCTGAAACCGCCGTGCTCGGCCATCAGGGTCAGTTCGGTCAGGTCTTCGAACAGCTGGCGGTGGCTGACCTGTTCATCCCAACGTTCCATGTGCACGAACAACGAAAATTTCATGGGGCATTCCTCAACGCTTGAAAGTGTCTGTCGCCAGGCAGGGTTGGCGCCAGGTGTCTCGATTCAGAATAGGCTTCAGGCAAAGGCCGGCAGGCTGGCCATCTTGCCGCGGCAGTAGACCATCGGCCGGGGGGCTTCCTCGGGGACGATCAGGTTGTGTACCTTGCCGACCATGATGGCGTGGTCGCCACCTTCATATTCGCGCCACAGTTCGCACTCGATGACGGCGGTGGCGCCGGCCAGGATCGGGTTGCCCAGCTCACTCAGGCTCCACTCGATGCCGCTGGCCTTGTCCTTGCCTTTCTTGGCGAACGCGTAGGCTTCGGCCTGCTGTTCACCGGAGAGCAGGTGAATGGCAAAGCGCTTCTGCTTGATCAGCACCGGGTAGGAGTCGGAGGTGTAGTTGGGGCAGAACAGCACCAGCGGCGGGTCCATCGACAGGGAGGAGAAGGCGCTGGCGGTCAGGCCGACGACCGAGCCGTCGTCGTCCAGGGTGGTGATGACGGTAACGCCGGACGGGAAGGAGCCCATGACGTTCTTGTAGAGGGTTGCGTCGATCATCTGGTGTACCTCTAAACGGCTGCGGTGGTCCGCGGTTTTTATCGTTGATGTGTCTGATGGTATACCGTAATACCTATTTTGCAAGCGGAATTTTCAAGCCCGGCTATGGCGCGATGAACGGCTCAAGGCCACGTGAGCCGGGGCTTTGAGTGGTGGGGCGGTTTGTCGCAGGGGTTCGGCAGGCAGATCAGCGGGCGTTTTTTACTACGGATCAGTGTTGTCAAAAGTTTGGAATACCATAATATGGTCCGCAGCTGAGAGGCCGCCTAGATGCGGTTTCCTTACAAAGATAAAAACGACCTTTCGAGCTGAATCCTATGTCCCAACCGTCATCGCAACACCAGTTTGTCGAGAATCACACGGTCGATTACGTTCCACCTGCCGAGCGCCACGGGAAGGCGCGCGACCTGTTCACCCTCTGGTTCAGTACCAACATCGCGCCACTGCCAATCGTCACTGGCGCCATGGTGGTCCAGGTGTTCCACCTGAACCTGCTGTGGGGGCTTGTCGCAATCGTGCTGGGTCATCTCATCGGGGGCGTGTTCATCGCCCTGGCCTCTGCGCAGGGACCGCAGCTGGGCATTCCGCAGATGGTCCAGAGCCGTGGCCAGTTCGGCCGTTACGGCGCGCTGCTGATCGTGTTCTTCACTGCGCTGATCTATGTCGGCTTTTTCATCTCCAACATTGTCCTGGCAGGCAAGACCATCCATGGCATCGCCCCGAGCGTGCCGATGCCGGGCGCGATCGTCATCGGTGCGCTGAGTGCGACGGCCATCGGCGTGATCGGCTACCGCTTCATCCATATCCTCAACCGTATCGGCACCTGGGTGATGGGTTCGGCACTGCTGGCCGGTTTCATCATGATGTTCGTCCAAGAGCTGCCGGCCGACTTCTTCAGCCGTGGCGCGTTCAACCTTTCGGGCTTCATCGCCACGGTGTCGCTGGGCATCATCTGGCAGATCAGCTTCTCGCCGTACACCTCCGACTACTCGCGCTACCTGCCGCGTGAAGTGGGCATCGCCAAGCCGTTCTGGGCGACCTACTTCGGCGCTACCCTTGGCACCATCCTGTGCTTCAGCTTCGGTACGATCGCGGTGCTGTGCGTGCCGGAAGGCACCGATGCGATGGATGCGGTCAAGCAGGCCACGGGCTGGCTGGGCCCGATCCTGATGGTGCTGTTCCTGCTCAACATCATCAGTCACAACGCCCTCAACCTGTATGGCGCGGTGCTGTCGATCGTCACCGCGATCCAGACCTTCATTGCCCAGTGGACACCGAGCATCAAGCTGCGGGTAATCCTGGCATCGGTGATTCTGGTGGGCTGCTCGATGGTGGCGTTGAACGCCTCAGCGGGCTTCATCGGCCAGTTCATCGGCCTGATCCTGGCGCTGCTGCTGGTGCTGGTGCCGTGGGCATCGATCAACCTGATCGACTTCTACCTGATCAAGAAGGGCCAGTACGACATTGCTTCGATCTTCCGAGCTGACGGCGGCGTCTATGGCCGCTTCAACCACCACGCGATCATTGCCTATGCCTGCGGGATCCTGGTGCAGCTGCCGTTTGCCAACACATCGTTGTATGTGGGGCCGTATTCGAACATTGTCGAAGGGGCTGACCTTTCTTGGCTGTTCGGTCTGATTGTGACGGTGCCGCTTTACTACTGCCTGGCGACTCGCGGCAGGGCCGCCGAGAAGGCAGGGCGTGTTGTAAGTGTCAACGACTGATAGATTGGTGTTGCTATAACAGGGGCCGCTTTGCGGCCCTTTCGCGACACGAGGCCGCTCCTACAGGGAAACGCAAACACCTGTAGGAGCGGCCTCGTGTCGCGAAAGGGCTGCAAAGCAGCCCCGGCTATTTCAGATCAGACCTTGAACTGCGCGACCATGCCATTCAGATCCACCGCCAGGCGCGAAAGGTCCTGCGCCGCCGCACTGGTCTGATTCGCCCCCGCCGATGTCTGCATCGCCAGGTCGCGAATGTTCACCAGGTTGCGATCCACTTCCCGCGCCACCTGCGCCTGTTCCTCGGAGGCACTGGCGATCACCAGGTTGCGCTGGTTGATCGAAGCGATCGCCTCGGCAATTACCTCAAGCGCATCTCCTGCACCTTGCGCCACTTCCAGCGTGTCGTTGGCCCGGCCCCGGCTGCTGTGCATCGCCGACACTGCCCGTTCGGTGCCGTTCTGGATCCCGGCGATCATCTGCTCGATCTCTGCCGTCGACTGCTGGGTACGGTGGGCGAGGGCACGCACCTCATCGGCCACCACGGCAAAGCCGCGGCCCGCCTCACCCGCACGAGCGGCTTCGATCGCCGCGTTGAGCGCCAGCAGGTTGGTCTGCCCGGCAATCGCGCCGATCACATCCAGCACCCGGCTGATCTCGTTGGCGTTGCTGGCCAGCTGTTCGATCTCGCTGGAGGTGCCAGTCACGTCATTGACCAGATGCTGAATGGAGGCCAACGCCTGGTTGACCTGGTCACGGCCATCGCGGGTGGTCTGGTCGGCACCTTTGGAGGCGTCGGCCGTGCTCACGGCGTTGTTTGCCACTTCTTCCACGGCGGCGGTCATCTGGTTGACGGCAGTCGCAGCCTGGTCGATTTCTGCGCTCTGCTGGTGCAGGCCGCGGCTGGTGTCTTCGGTGACGGTGTGCAGCTCTTCCGAGGCCGAGGCCAGTTGGTCGGAGGAGGCGGCGATCTTGCGGATGGTGTCGCGCAGGTTGCCTTGCATGCGGCTCAGGGCGCGCAGCAGCAGGGCTGGCTCGTCATGGCCAAGTACGCGGATGTCTTGGGTCAGGTCACCGGTGGCGACGCGCTCGGCCACGGCCACGGCATCGGCCAGGGGCACCACGATGCTGCGGGTGAGCAGGGTGGCGATGGCGGCCAGGGCGAGCATGATGATCACCAGCGAAGCGATGATCGCGGTCAAGGCTTCGTCGGCCACATCGCTGCTGCGCTGCGAAGCGTCCTCGGCGCCTTTGCCGTTGTAGGCGATCAACGCGGTCATGGCTTTCATCATGGTGTCGGCGTACTGGGTGAGAGGGCCACTGATCTGTTGCTTGGCCTCATCCATGCGGCCGGCGGCGATGGCCTGCAGCACGCGGTTCTGCAGGTCGAGGTATTGCTGGTGGGCTGAATTGAAGGCGTTGAACAGGGCGCGGTCATCGGCGGCGATGATGGTGTCCTCGTAATCTTTGAGGCTACCTTTGAGCCGCTCGTTGATGCCATTGGCCAGGTCGATGTTGCGGGCGCGTTCGGCGGGGTTGTCATCAAGCGCTGCGCGCAGGGTGATGGCGCGGGCGCGGCCGAGGTCGGTGCTGATGTCGCCGAGGGCGACCACGGCGGGCATCCAGGTGACACGGATTTCGTCCGTGGCAGTGTCCATCTGCCGGGTTTCATAGAGTGTAATAAGGCCCATGGCCAGGACCAGTGCCCCCAAAAGGGCAAATACGCTGGTAGCGCGGGTGCCGATCTTCATATTCCGTAACTGCATGGAATGCTCCTTGACGTTGGCGTGCAGGCGTCAAGAGCATGGACGTGTAGCCGGGTCACCGGGGATGGCGCCAGGCTCTCGATGCGCTGCGGATTTAAGTGTGTGCCTCACCCTCTTTAATCTGTTTTTTATTTGAATGATGCCATATGGCCATCAATATTGACCAGTCATTCAATGTAACGACAAGTTCCGACAAATCCGTCAATTTCTGACGGACTTGTCAGGATTTTGCGCTTAAACGATCGCGATCATGGGGTCAGCCGCAGCCAGCGCCAGTGCCCGATCGGCGGCCGGCGGGTAGATCCACACCGAGTTGATCTGGCGCTTCAGGTTCTTGCCTTCCTGGCCCTGCAGCTTAAGTTCGCGCTCCCAGCCTTCGCTGTAAGCCGCGCCCCATTCGCCCAGATCGAGGCAGGTCACGTACTTGGGCTGGCGGTATACCACCGGCGCCACGCCGAGCAGGTCGGCCATGGCGTTGTTGCCCGCGTGGCGGCCCATGGGGATGGCGTGCTGGCAGGTCATCAGGGCGTGGTTGCCCACTTCGTCGACGGCGGCCCAAGCGGTGTCGCCACTGGCGTAGATGTGCTCCTGGCCGATGACGTTGAGGTGATCGTCGACCTTGAGGCGGCCGAAGTGGTCGCGCTCGCCTTCCACCTGCGCAGTCAGCGGGCTTGCCTTGACCCCAGCGGTCCAGATCACGGTCTTGCTGGCGATGTACTCGCCGTTGTTCAAGGTCACGCCACCGGCATCCACCGCCACAACCGAAGTGCCGGTCAGCCATTGGGCACCAGCCTGTTGACTGGCTGCGACGATCGACGGAGTGATACCTGCGCCCAGTGCCGCGCCGACGTGGGTGCCGCGATCGATCACCAGCACCCGTATCGCTGCGTCGCTGCCAAGGATGGCACGCAGCCGGACCGGGATTTCAGTGGCGGTTTCGATACCGGTGAAGCCACCCCCGCAGACCACCACGGTATTGCGTGCCGGCGAGGCGGGCCGGGTAGCCAAGGCGACCAGGTGCTGCTCGAGCTTCACGGCCGACTCCATCTGGTCGACATCGAAGGCATGTTCGGCCAGGCCCGGAATGGCAGGGCGTGCCACCTGGCTGCCGGCAGCGAGGATCAGCCGGTCGTAGCCGATCTGCCGGGCTTCGCCGTTGGCGTCGGTGTAGCGGACGCTGTGGCCCTCGGCATCGATGGCTTGGGCATTACCGGCAATGAAGCGCACGCCGACCGCATCGAACAGTTCACCTACCGGTGCCTTCAGGTTGTGTACGTCGGCTTCGTAGAACCGCGGGCGGATGCGCAGTTCCGGTTGCGGGGCGAGCACGCTGATGCTCAGGTCGTCGCGCTGCGCCTGGTCGAGCAGGCGGGCGGCACTCAGGGCGCTCCACACACCGGCAAAGCCGGCACCGATGATCAGGATGTTCGATTTCATGAAAGTGCTCCGCAAGGTTGAAGAGGGCTTCGAGAGCGTTGGCTGTGCCGCTCGAATAACTGCGACTGTATTGATCGTAGTTTAAAGCGGCAAGCTTTTTTTGCGACGGGGCAGTTCGCGGCGCGCGGTCGAAACCGGGCTAATGCCTGTTCTTGATAGCTTGCAGGGGTGAAGTCTGAGCGATGAATGGCGACGAAGAATGCCAACCGGCTTTGCGCAGCTTCGTCGATAGGCGTACTATTTGCGACAATGTTGGTCGGAGATCTGCGTATGTCGCTTTACAGTGCTGGCGTCGAATATGGCATCCATTGCCTGCTGTACCTCGTGGATGAGCGAGGTGATACCCGTGATTCCAGCGTGCGCGACCTGGCGGAGCTGCAGGGCGTGCCGCAGGAATACCTGGCCAAGGTTTTCACCAAGCTCGCCCGGGCCAGGCTGGTGGTGGCCACGGAAGGCGTGCGCGGCGGTTTTCGCCTGGCGCGGCCGTCGGACGAAATCACCGTGCTGGATATCGTCAACGCCATCGACGGGCCGAAGAAGATCTTCGATTGCCGCGAGATCCGCGAGCGTTGCACCTTGTTCGAAGGTTCAGCGCCAGGCTGGGCGACCGAGGGTACCTGCGCGATTCACGCGGTGATGCTGGGGGCGCAGAAGCGCATGGAGGAAGCATTGGCGCAGCAGACCATTCTCGACCTGGCGCGGCGTTTCGGGCGCAAGGCACCAGCCGAGTTCGGGCAGCAGGTCAACGACTGGATGAGCGAGCGGCGTGATGGCAAAGGGGCAGGGGACATTCCGGTGAACCAGGTCTGAAACTATCGCCTGCAGTGGCCTCTTCGCGGGTAAATCGGATCGCCGCTCCCACAGGCATTGCACAAGTATCGAAATCTGTGGCGAACTTATGGGAGCGGCGGTGCGGCGATCCGATTTGCCCGTGAAAGGGCCGCTACAGGTCAACGCCGTTCATGTTGGCGACGATAGGCCCCCGGCTGCACCCCCATGGCCTTGGCAAATGCGCGGGTAAACGCCGCCACCGACTGATAGCCGGCCTGCGCGCCCACCTGCTCCACGGTATTGCCCGCCTGCAGCAAGCGGCAGGCATGGCGCATGCGCAGCGCCAATAGCACCTGCCCCGGCGACTGCCCGGCCAGCTCATTGAAGCGCTTGAAGAATGCCGAGCGCGACAGCCCAGTGCAGGCCGCCATGCTTTCCAGTGTCCAGGCCTGCCCTGGCTGTTCGATCAGTTGCTCCAGCAACCCTGCAAACGCCGGTTGGCGGGCGAGAGCGACCAAACCGCCCAGCGACTGCCCGGTGTGCACCTGCTGGCGCAGCACATACAGGAACAGCAAGTGAGTCAGGCGCTCCAGCAGCGTTTGCGAGGGCGTGCGCTGGCACTCCTCAAGGATCAGCCCGAACAACGCCCGCGCCGCCTGCCCGGCCGGCTCGTCGGCGCGCATCACGATCCAGTCGGCCAGCCCCTCTACGATCAGCGCTGACAACCCCGCGCGGAAGTCGAAGAACCCGCATACCAGGCCCACACCATCGCTCGCCGTCGCATCCAGCGCCTGCATTTGCCGGCGTGGCTGGGCGCAGGCGGCAATCGGGTCCTGGTCGCTGGACAGCCGGTAGCCCTGGTCGCGCAACAGGAACACGGCATCGCCGGCCGCCAGCCGCACGGCCCCGGCCTGGCCATCGATGTGCAGCCAGCAATGCCCCTGCACAACCAGGTGAAAGCTGGCGCGGCCCATGCCCTGGGTGCTGGCATGCCAGCCGCCGCAGTAGCGGCCGACATGAAACAGGCTGGCGTCGAGTTCGACGCTCTCTAATAACCAATCGACAAGAGGGCTGGATGAAATCATCTAATGCAAAGACTCAGGAGCAAGGAAAGGCGACTGATGAATATGGAGGGTAATTCTTATAACCAACAGACTGTAGGGACACACATCAAAAGGAGACCACTCCATGACCTCGCGCATTACTCTACACACTCTGCAGAGCGCCCCGGAAGCGGCCCGTCCATTCCTCGAAAACGCCCAGAAAAATTCAGGCTTCATTCCCAACCTGCTCGGCGTGCTGGCCAATGCCCCGGCGGCACTGGAAACCTACGTCACCGTCTCGGCGCTCAATGGCAAGGCGGAGCTGACCCTGGCCGAGCGTGAAGTGGTGCAACTGATCGCCGCCACCCAACACGGTTGCGACTTCTGCGTCGCTGGCCATACCGCCGTGGCCCTGAACAAGGCCAAGCTGCCTGCCGAAGTGGTCGAAGCCCTGCGGGCCCGTGGCGAACTGCCGGATGCTCGCTACGAGACCTTGGCCGAATTCGCCCGTGAAGTCATTGCAACCCGGGGCAATGTCAGTGACACCACCTACCAGGCCTTCCGCGCAGCCGGTTTCACCGAAGGCAACGCCCTTGAAGTGATTCTTGGCGTGAGTCTCGCAACCCTGTGCAACTTTGCTAATGTGTTCGCCCAGACGCCGCTCAACGACGAGCTGAGCAAGTACCGCTGGCAGCCAACTGCGTAATTCTTGCGCCTGGCGCTGGTGGCGCCTGCGATTTCAAAAGGAGTAGGGACATGCTTGATGCTGCATTTCGTCAATGGCTGGATGCCAATGCCGAGGCAATCGACCAGGGCCAGTGCGACCCACAACTGGTGCTGGCGCACATCGCCGAATCGCAACTGCTGCGCATCGGCGTCGACCCGGCACTGGGCGGCAACGGTGGCGCGGTCACCCATGCGGTCGAAGCCATCGCCGCCATCGCCAGCCGTTCACTGGCCGCAGCCTTTGTCTGCTGGGGCCAGCGCGCGTTCATCGAATACCTGCTGCAAAGCCCCAACCAGGCCCTGCGCGAGCGCTTGCTGCCCGGCTTGCTGACTGGCGAGCTGGCCGGTGCCACCGGTTTGTCCAATGCCATGAAGTTCCTCTCCGGGATCGAGGCGTTGCAGGTGCGTGGCCGCCCAGACGCGGCGGGCTGGACGCTGGAAGGCCGCCTGCACTGGGTGACCAACCTGCGCAAGAGCGGTTTCGTGGTGGCGGCGGCCATCGAGGACGACGCCGGTGGTTCGCCCTTCGTGCTGGCCATCCCCTCCGAGAGCCAAGGGCTGGAGCGCTCCGACGACCTGCAACTGATGGGCCTGCAATCGAGCAATACTGCAGCGCTGGCGTTCCACCAGGTCGAGCTGGGCCGCGACTGGCTGCTGCACGAAAACGCCCGCGAGTTCCTGCCCAAGGTGCGCCCGGCGTTTCTCGCCTTGCAGTGCGGCATGGCCATCGGCCTGGCACGGCGTTCGCTGCACGAAGTGCATGAGCATCTGCACGGGCGCCTGTCGTTCCTCGAAGAGCACCGTCAGGTACTCAAGGAGCGCCTGGAGAACACTGTGGCCGAGCTCAAGCAAGGCCTGCTCGAAGGCCGCTTCCAGGGCCAGCCGGCGGCGCTGTTCAAGCTGCGCATCACCCTCGCCGAGTGCGCTGCCGACGCGGTGCAGCTGGAGCTGCAAGCCAGCGGCGGCAAGGCGTACCTGGATGAGTTCGGTGCCGGCTTCGCCCGCCGCTGGCGCGAGTCGGCGTTCGTGCCGATCGTTACCCCAAGCCTGGTGCAGCTGCGCGCCGAGCTGCACCGCCAGGCCGCCAGCGCATGAGCCAAGCGTTGCTCGAAGCCCGGGAAGTCAGCCTGGGCTACCCGCGCGAGGGCGGCTGGCAGGAAGTGCTGGCGCGCTTCGACCTGCAGCTGGCGCCAGGGGAGGTGGTGACCATCCTCGGCCCCAGTGGCGTAGGCAAGTCCAGCCTGCTACGGGTGCTGGCCGGTCTGCAGCAGCCACGCGGTGGCAGCGTGACCCTGCGTGGCGAGCCGCTGCAGGGGCCGCACCCGCGCCTGGCGGTGGCCTTCCAGGACCCGAGCCTGCTGCCTTGGCTGAGCCTGGAAAAGAACGTCGCCTTCGGGCTGGATTTCGCCCGCCAGCCCAAGCTGGCTGCGGCCGAACGGCGTGCGCGCATCGACCATGCAATCAGCGCGGTAGGCCTGGCCCATGCGCGCACCCAGTATCCGGCGCAGTTGTCCGGCGGCATGGCCCAGCGCACTGCACTGGCCCGCTGCCTGGCACGCCAACCTGAAGTGCTGCTGCTCGACGAGCCGTTCGGGGCGCTTGACGAGGTAACCCGTGCCGACATGCAGCAACTGCTGCTGCAACTGATCGCCACCCATAACACGGCCGCCGTGCTGATTACCCACGATATCGACGAGGCCTTGTTGTTGTCCGACCGGGTGCTGCTACTGGGTAACCACCCGGCGCACATCCTCGGCCAATGGCACATCGACCTGCCGCAACCGCGTACGCAGCGGGTCGAGGAGCTGGGCGCGCTGCGAATCGACATCCTCAAAACCCTTCGGCGGGCCAGCCGCACCGCTGCACCTTCCCCTACCTCGTTGCCTTCGGAGCCTGCACATGTGCATGGATGACTGCTGTTCCTCCACTTCGCGTCGTGATTTCCTCAAGCTCAGCGCCATGCTGACTGCCGCCGGGGCCGTGCCGCTGCTGTCCAGCCTGCAGGCTCGCGCCGCCGCCGAACCCGACGCGCCCGTGCGCATCGGCTACCTGCCGATCACCGACGCCACGCCGCTGCTGGTGGCGCACAACAATGGCCTGTTCGAGGCCGAGGGCATCAAAGCCGAACGGCCGGTGCTGCTGCGCAGCTGGGCGCAGGTGATCGAGGCGTTCATCTCTGGCCAGGTCAACGTCATTCACCTGTTGTCGCCGATGACCGTGTGGGCACGGTATGGCAGCAAGGTGCCGGCCAAGGTCGTGGCCTGGAACCATGTGGGTGGCTCGGGCCTGACCGTTGCGCCAGACATCACCGACATGAAGCAGCTGGGCGGCAAGACCGTGGCCATCCCGTTCTGGTACTCGATCCACAACGTGGTGCTGCAGCAGATGCTCAACGACAACGGCCTGACCCCGGTGTCGAAGCCCGCCAATGCCCAATTGGCGGCCAACGAGGTCAACCTGCTGGTGCTGCCGCCGTCGGACATGCCACCGGCACTGGCCAGCAAGCGCATCGCCGGCTACATCGTCGCCGAACCGTTCAACGCCCTGGCCGAGAACCTCAAGGTCGGCCGCGTGCAGCGCTTTACTGGCGATGTCTGGCGCAATCACGCTTGCTGCGTGGTGTTCATGCACGAACACGACCTGAACAACCGCCCCGAGTGGTCGCAGAAGGTGGTCAACGCCATCGTCAAGGCCCAGCAATGGACCCGCGACCACCGCGCAGAAGCGGCGGCGCTGCTGTCCAAGGCGGGCCCCAACAAGTACACCCCCCATGAACCCGCGGTGCTGACCAAGGTGCTGGCGCCGGCTGCCGAAGACCGTGCCGGCTACATCGCCAGTGGTGCCATTCAGCACCAGCAGTGGGACGAAAAGCGCATCGACTTCCAGCCATACCCGTACCCCAGCTACACCGAGGAGCTGGTCAAGCGCCTGAAAAACACCCTGATCGAGGGCGAGAGCAACTTCCTTGCAGGCCTGGACCCGGCGCAGACCGCGCGCGACCTGGTCGACGACCGCTTCGTGCGCAACGCGATCGCTGCCGTCGGCGGCCCTTCGGTGTTCGGCATTGCCGAGAACTTCCAGCGTAGCGAGGAGTTCGCGGTCTGATGCGCAAGCATGTCGTACATGCCGGCCTGGGTCTGGCCGGCCTGCTGGGGTTGCTGTTCCTGTGGTGGGCGGGTGTGCAGCTGTTCGGCGAAGCCGATGGCCTGTCGGCGCGCTTCTCGCCACAGGCGACCCTGGCCAGCCTGGTCGAGTTGCTCGGCCAGGGCGAGGTCTATGGGCATGTCTGGGTGAGCCTCAAGCGCATTTTGGTCGGCTTGTTGCTGGCGTTGCTGATCGGCGTGCCGTTGGGGCTGCTGGTCGGTAGCTACCGTCATCTGGAGGCAGCGACTACGCCGGCGTTCCAGTTTTTGCGGATGATCTCGCCGCTGTCGTGGATGCCCGTGGTGGTGATGCTGATGGGGGTGGGCGACCAACCGATCTACTTCCTGCTGGCCTTCGCCGCCTTGTGGCCGATCCTGCTCAACACCGCTGCCGGCGTGCGCCAGCTCGACCCGCGCTGGCTGCAGCTTAGCCGCAGCCTGAGTGCCACGCGCTGGGAAACCCTGTGCAAGGTGATCATTCCCGGGGTGATCGGCCATGTGCTGACCGGGGTGCGCCTGGCCATCGGCATCCTGTGGATCGTGTTGGTACCGTGCGAAATGCTTGGAGTCAGTGCGGGGCTGGGCTATTTCATTCTCGATACCCGCGACCGCCTCGCCTATTCGGAGTTGATGGCGATGGTGCTGCTGATTGGCGTGCTGGGGTTCATGCTCGATGCCCTGGCCCGTGGGTTGCATCGGCGCTGGGTGCATGCCTGAAAGAATGCCGGGGCCGCTTTGCGGCCCTTTTCGCGACACAAGGCCGCTCCTGCAGGTGGTTGCATTCCCCTGTAGGAGCGGCCTTGTGTCGCGAAAAGGGCTGCAAAGCAGCCCCAGAACGTCAATGCACTGACTTGCGCTCCCGCACACAGGCGTTCGCCTGGGCGGTCAATTCATCCAGCCATTCATCACGCTGCTGCTCGGCATCGAGCATGGCATCCTCACCCTGCTGATTAAGCAGGTAGGTGTGAATCTGCAGCACCTCGGCAGTCTGGTAGATCGGCGCAATGTCCAGCCGACCGATCAGCGCACCACTGGCCAGGCCGGTGCTGCTCATCAACACTTGCGGCCCGCTGGCGGCTACCACCTGCATGCCCATGCTTTCGAACCATGGCACTTGGTCGGCAAAGGCATTCAGCTCGACGCTGGCATAGCGCGCCTGCGCGTCACCCAGCAGGGCGCGGGCAATGCCTTGGCGGCGGTGGCTGGGCACTACGGCAAGAAACGCCAGGGCACAGGCCTGGGGGTTGTCCTGGGCCGGCAAGCTCAGGGCGAATCCGAGCAACTGGTCGGGTGCATCGGCATCCAGGGCCAGGGTTAGCTGCACGGCCAGGCCGCGGGTGCCGTCCATGGCTTGCAGGTACTGGTGCACCTCCATGCCGACGCCGTACTGATACAGCGGATAAAGCGGGTTTTCGGCACGGATGGCGACGCTGCTCAGTGCGCCGACGTTGTGGATCACCAGCTCGCGGATCTGGTTCTGGAAGGATTCGGGCGGCACGCTGTCGAGGCGGCTCAGGATGAACATCGGTGGACGGGCTCCGGCTGCGGTTGGCTCACCCCGCGCCGGGTTGGCGCGGGGTGCACAGTCTAAACCCTTTTTAGCCGCGCATCGCGGCAAGCATCAGGTCGAGGTTCTGTACCGCTGCGCCCGAGGCACCCTTGCCGAGGTTGTCAAACACCGCAGTCAGCACCACCTGGCGATGTTCGGGGTTGGCGTACAGTGCCAGGCGCAGGTCGTTGCTGTCATTCAGCACCTCAGGGTCGAGCGGGGTGGCCGGCCCCTGCTGGTGCAGGGGCATCACCTGTACATGGCGGGCGCCTTGGTAATGCTGTTCCAGGCAAGCCTGCAACTGTTCGGCGTCGGGCTGGCCGGGCAGCAGGCGCAGTTGCAGCGGGATGCTCAGGACGATGCCCTGGCGATAGGCCGCGTAACCCGGCAGGAACATCGGCCGTGCCGACAGGCCGGCATGCAGCTGGATTTCCGGCACGTGCTTGTGCGCCAGCTCCAGGCCATACAGTTGCAAGGTCGGTGCCTGTTCGGCGCCCGGCATCTCGTGCCGCTCGACGGCGGCACGGCCGCCACCGGAATAGCCGGAGATGGCGTGGATGGTCAGCGGGTAGTCGGCCGGCAGCAAGCCGGCCTTGACCAGCGGGCGCAGCAGGGCGATGGCCCCGGTGGGGTAGCAGCCGGGGTTGCTGACCCGCTTGGCCTGGGCGATGCGTTCGGCCTGTTGCCCGTCCAGTTCCGGCAGGCCGTAGACCCAGCCTGGCGAGGTGCGGTGTGCAGAGCTGGCGTCGATCACCCGTACGGCGGGGTTCTCGATGGCGGCCACGGCTTCGCGGGCGGCGTCGTCTGGCAGGCACAGCAAGGCGATGTCGGCGCTGTTGATGGCGTTGGCGCGGCGCTGTGGGTCCTTGCGCTCAGCCTCCGGCAAAGTCAGCAGGCGCAGGTCGCTTCGGCCTTGCAGGCGGGCGTGGATCTGCAGGCCGGTGGTGCCTTGGTCGCCGTCGATGAAGACAACTGGGGTGTGCATGGTCGGGGTCCGGTCAGGGGAGGGGATGGCCTATGCTCGCTTGTGGCCTTGAGAAAGAAAATTTGAATATCATGACGCTGACATTCAGTTTTGATGAATCAAGGATCGCCACCCATGCGCGAAATCAGCCTCGACCGCCTCCGCACCTTGGTAGTGATCGCCGACCTGGGCTCCTTCGCCGAGGCCGCCCGCCAGCTCAACCTCGCGCCGCCCACCATCAGCCTGCACGTGGCCGAGCTGGAGGCGCGGGTTGGTGCGCCGCTGCTGACCCGCAACCGCAACCAGGTGCGCCCCACGGCCATCGGCGAGACCTTGCTCACCCGCGCTCGCCGCCTGCTGATGGATGCCGACCTGGCCCTGGACGAAGTGCGCCGTCAGGTCGAAGGCCTGACCGGGCGGGTGCGCCTGGGCGCTTCCACCGGCGCCATTGCCCATCTGCTGCCCAACGCCCTTGAGCACCTGCGGGTGGCGCACCCGGGCATCGACGTGCAGGTTCAGGTGCTGACCTCCCAGGCTTCCCTGGCGCGTTTGCGCGAAGGCACCCTGGATATCGGCCTGGTGGCGCTGCCGCAGGTGGCAGGCAAGGGCGTCAGGCTCACGCCCTGGCGGCGTGACCCGATCCTGGCGTATGTACCGGCCGAGTGGCAGCCGCCGGCCAAAGTCACCCCGGCCTGGCTGGGGCAGCGTGCGTTGATCCTCAATGACAGCAGTACCCAGTTGTCGCGGGTGACGGGTGAGTGGTTCGCGGCGGCGGGGTTGTATCCCGAGCCGCGGATCGAGCTGAACTACAACGATGCGATCAAGAGCCTGGTAGGGGCCGGCTACGGCGCGACCTTGCTGCCCCAGGAGGGGGAGGCCGCCGAACTGGACCGGCGAATTGCGCGCCGGCCGCTACGGCCGGGGTTATGGCGGCAGCTGGGGATTGCCTGCCGCGAGGGGGAGGTGGAGCGGGCTACGGGGTTTGTGCTGGAGGCGCTGGAGCGGTTGCGGCAGTAGGGTTGGGAGGGTTCGGCACGGCATTTTAGGTGTGTTTGAGATCGAGCGCCGCCCGCGCGGCGCATCGCGGATAAATCCGCTCCTACACCTGTTGCAACGTGCCGAACCTGTTACGCCATGGTTGTCCGCCTTGGCGCATGACTTGAGCCGTACAAACCGGCTGATAACCATGGCCTCACAGGCATGGTTACGTTGCTACAGGTGTAGGAGCGGATTTATCCGCGATGCGCCGCGCGGGCGGCGCTCGATCAGATAAGTGCTAAAAATTCTGTGGCAAACACAACCGCTCCCCATCGACGACTATGCTTTTCCCTGCGTCGAGCCAACGTCTCTCGATGACCATTCCGATTTCCCAGGAGAACGCTCCATGAAATCCATGAAATTCGTGCCTCTGTTAGTAATGGCCTCTGTATTGAGTTTTGCCGCCCACGCTGACCCGGCAAGCAACTGTGCAGCCAAGATCAAGGAACTGGAGGATTTCCACAAGGCCAGTGGCCAAGCCATGCATGGCGGCATGGCCCATGATTTCAAGATGCATCTGCAAAACGCCAAGGATGCCCAGAAGGCAGGCGACATGGCCCAATGCCAGTCTTCGGCGGACCAAGCCAAGACCATCTATAACAAGGCACGCAGCAAGTAACCATCCGCTGTGCCGGCCTCTTCAAGCTTACGGTTGCAAGAGGCCGGTACAGGCGCTGGAATCCTCAGAACCAGCGGTCGTTCTTCTTCCGTCCACGGGTCAGCGCCGGCAGGATCAGCCCCATCAGCAGCCCCGCACCGGCGATGCTGCCGCCGTACACCATGTAACGCATCATCACCTGCTTGTTCTCGTCGCCCAGGCGTGCCTGTGTGTCGCGCAGGCTCGACTGGCTCTGGTCGAGTTGTTCGTTGAGCGCCTGGTTGCGCGCTTCCAGTTCATCGATGAGCTTCTTGCGCGAGTCGAGGGTTTCCTGCATGCCCTGCACGCGGTTTTTCCAGCTGTCATCGATGGTCTTGAGCTGCCCCGACAGTTCCGCCACCTGTGCATCGAGTTGCGGCAGGCGCTCGTTCTGGCCCGGCACAGATTGCAGGTCGCTGGTGAGGATCCACACCAGGTCGCCATTCTGGCCACGCACCTGGCTGTAGTTGCCCTGGCTGCCGATCAAGGTGAGTTTCTGCCCCGACTTGAGCGTGCCGACAATGCGGTGGCCATCGGTCGGGCCACTGCGCACGTAGGTACTCAGGCTGTCGCTGACCCAGCGCGCATCGCTGGCCGGCTCTTCGGCATGCGCGGGGACGGCAAGAGCCACCAGGGCGGCGAGCAGGCTGCCGCGCAGGGCAGTGAGGGCAAGAGAGGCTTGGCGGGATTCAGGCATGTTGGGTCTTCGCTGCAACAGGGAAAATAGGCCCGGTAACTGTAGATCAGCAACGGGGCCGGCGAACCGGTCGGTGAATTGACCGTCAGGGACAGACCGCAATTTTGTAGGCAGGTTCACTGCTGCACGTAGGAATTGCCTACAGAATGTTGCAAAAGCCGGGCTAGAGCCGCTGCGCCCGCATGACGCGATTGTAATGCGCCAATCACCTTGGCGTTATCTGCCAGGCCCCACTCTCCGACTCCGCCGACACAACAATAATCGTCACTCAAGGAGCCTCGGATGACCCGAACCGCCCCCCTGTCCCTGGCGGCATGCCTGACGCTGTCTGGCGTCAGTGCACTGGCCAGCGCCGCCGAAGCAACACCCGAAGGTTTCATCGAAGGCAGCACGCTCAACGTGCTCAACCGCAACTTCTACTTCAACCGTGACAACCGCGACGGGCCAGCCCCGGTGCAGAGCACTACCAAGCCAGCGAGCAATGGATATTCCGAAGCGTGGGCGCACGCCATCATCAGCCGCTTCGAGTCCGGCTTCACCCAAGGCACGGTGGGTTTCGGCCTGGACGCGTTCGCCATGCTCGGTCTCAAGCTGGACACCGGCGGTGGGCGCAACGGCGGGCGCAGTTCGTTCGATGTGGTGCCGGTGGAGCACGACGGCCAGGCGCGGGACGAATACACCAAGCTGGGCGGTGCGGCCAAGCTGCGCCTGTTCGATACCGTGCTCAAGGTGGGTGATGTATTCCCGGCCAACCCGGTCGTGGCTGCTGGTGATTCGCGTCTGTTGCCGGAAAGCTTTCGCGGCGTGACCTTGGAAAACACCAGTCTCAAGGACCTGACCCTGCAGGCCGGCCGCCTGCATGCCATGAGCCAGCCGGTCTCCAGCGACATGCGCGAGAACTTCGTGACCTTCTACGGCGGCCCGGTGGATTCACCCTGGATTGCCTACGGCGGTGGTGACTACGACCTCAACGAGCATGTGAGTGTCAGCCTGTTCAGCAGCCGGCTCAAGGATGTATGGAACCAGTACTACGCCGGTATTAGTGCCAGCTGGCCGCTGAGCGACGACCTTGCCCTGATCGGCGGCATCAACTACTACAAGGCCGTCGATGAAGGCCAGCAGCGCCTGGGCGCGTTCGACAACGACATCTGGAGCGTGAAAGCCGGGGTGCGCTTTGGTGCTCACACGCTAGCGCTGAGCCACCAGCGCAACAATGGCGATGATGATTTCGACTACCTGCGCCAGTCCGACTCGATCTTCCTCGACAACTCCATCCAGTACAGCGACTTCAACTCGCCCAAGGAGCGCTCGTGGATGCTGCGCTATGACCTGGACATGGCAGCCTACGGGGTACCGGGGCTGTCGTTCATGAGCCGTTATGCAAAAGGTACCGACGCCGACTATTCCAACGCCAACGCCTTCTACATGCGCCGCGACGCGGACGGCGCCCCGTTGACCGACCAGAAGCGCTGGGAGCGGGACATCGAGGTCAAGTATGTGGTGCAGAGCGGCGCAGCCAAGGACCTGTCATTGCGCGTGCGCCAGGCGACCACACGGGCCACCGCGTTCGAGGCGGACCTGGACGAAGTGCGGCTGATTGTCGAGTACCCGCTGTCGGTGCTGTAAGTTCACCTGTGGAAGCGCGTCAGCGCCTTTGGTAAGAGGTGCAATGGTTTGGCGCCCCGGTCGGGTCGCCCTTTTTCAGGTTTTTGCCCCTAACCTTACTGTCCTCGCCAGCACTGACCTGAGCGAACCGGGCATGCAGATGCTGGCTAGGTAGACACCAAGGTCCTGGCCAGGCAGTCCTTGCAGTTGACGATGGTTTCCCGGAGCCCTGCCTGCACGTGCACCAGGTTCGACCCGCACATGGCGCAGAACAGCCCATAGCCGCTGGCATCAGCCTGCCCCGGCAGATCTGCGATGTAGTCACAGACCTTGCGGCACAGGCCATGATCATCCTGCTGCAGCAGCACGTCGAACAGCGCCCGGCTGAAGCCCGAGCGTGGGGCATGGGTGTCGTAGCTCGATACCGTGAACTGCCATTGCTCGCGAATGGCACGTTCGCTCAGCGACAGCATGCTCCCGGGAATGGTGTTGGCAGCGTGACGCTTGCTGACCTGGGCGCGTGCAACGAATGACAACGCCCCGCGCACGGCGGTGTTGGCCAGCGACCAGATGTGCCGTACGGGGTGCACCTCGAGCAACTGAGTTGCGACTTCCGCGGTTTTTTTCCTGGCCTCGAAGGGCAGGCCGTGTTCCGCACTGCGGCTGGCTATGTAGGCACAAACCTCTTCATTGCAAAGCCGCTCGATGGCTTCGGCGATCTCATCACGCCATTGCGCCTGCGGGCCATTGGACAGGGCCTTGTGCAGGGCACGATACAGGGGGCCGACGCCAGCCCGCTGGTGGCCGTCCAGGCTGACATTGGCGATCCAGCGTACCTTGTTCTGCCAGGCCTTCGGGGTGGGGTCCTCGCTGAAGGCATCCAGTGGCGAATCGGGGTCGACCAGCAGGATCTGATCCTCGTGCAGCGCCAGCAGTATGCTCGCATCCATGCTTGGGGATGGGCTGACTAGCGCATCCCCGGTGGATTTTTCCGCAGCGTGGATGCAATCGCTCTGCGCATCCATGCGTATCGCCAGCATGGCCAGCAACTGCAACTGCCGGGTAATCGACAACGTGTGCAACGGCACGGGCTGGTGCTTTGCCAATGACCAGAGCTCCTTGATGCGTTTGCGCTGTTCGATGGCCTGTGCCTGCCGGGCGCGTTCACGCGCCGCCAGGCAAGGCTGGCAGGCGCAATCTCGCTGCCATTGGTTGCGCCCGGGGAAGTAATGGCGATGCGCGCAGTTCGGGCAGTAGGCCAGGTTGTCGTTCCAGCTGTAGGCCGAACGGCTTTTGCGTCGCTCGTACAGGCTGACTTCGCAGTAAGGGCACTTGAGTTCGGCGCAAGGCACCGGAGGGAAGGCCTTGATCAGGCTGCTTGGGGCGATGTCGATGGCATAGCGTTCGAGCAGCAGTGCAATTTTCTCACCGCCGATGTATTCGTTGTACAGCGCCTCGATCTGCTCGGCACTTAGGTGCTGCAACTTTGATTTGAAATCCGACAAACCTGTATCTCCTTGCGAAAAGTCGCTTATGAGGCTTGCCGACAATGATGCAGTGCCGGGAATTAGCTGAGTTGTGGGAGACTTCTCCGGTATCGGTAGGATTTTTCTGAGTCTTTATCGATTTTGCAGGCCATTGCTCGCCATGCCTGTGGTTGCTGTTCTGGCCTCTGTGCACAACTGGCATTTTTATCAGGTGGGCCTGCCACGTGAAGCGAACCGGTTTATCGAGCACCCTGATCCTGCGGTGTTGCAGTCAGGCTTGGGCCATGGATGGCAAGGGCAGTGTGGCTGACCATTTCACCATTGGCAGCAGCGTGGGTACGGCGGCGCTCAGCGAGTCCACCCGCCATCCGTTGAGCAGCACCGCAGCGGCGCGCGACGATGCCCTGGCGTACGTCGCGACCAACGGTCGCCTGTGCGGGCCGCGCCTGCAGCAGGCGCTGCGCGACTACCGCCAGGCCCATCCGCAATCGGCGTTGAGCGACGCTGCGCTGGCCGCGGCCATCGCCAGCCAAGCCTGACGGGCTAGACTCAAGGCTTTCTGCTCTCCCATGGAGCCTTGCCATGACTGCCAAAAACACGATCTGCCTGTGGTTCGACAAGGATGCCGAAGAAGCGGCGAATTTCTATGCCAGGACCTTCCCCGACAGCAAGGTGGTGGCGGTGCACCCCGCACCCGGCGACTACCCTTCAGGCAAGGCCGGCGAAGTGATTACCGTCGAATTTACCGTGATGGGCATTCCCTGCGTGGGCCTCAATGGCGGCACCACGTTCAAGCATAGCGAGGCGTTTTCGTTCCAGGTCAGCACCGAGGACCAGGCCGAGACCGACCGGCTATGGGATGCCATCGTCAACAACGGTGGCAGCGAGAGCGTCTGCGGCTGGTGCAAGGACAAATGGGGCATCTCCTGGCAGATCACCCCGCGCATCCTCATCGAAGCCATTGCCAACCCCGACAAGGCCGCAGCCAAGCGCGCGTTCGACGCCATGATGACCATGGGCAAGATCGACGTGGCCAGGATCGAGGCTGCGCTGAAGGGGTAGGGTCGATTACGCCTGGGCCCAAGGCAGGCTGCCGGCCTCTTCGTGCAGTGACCAGTCGAACTGCTCGACCAGCCAGTCACGCAACTTGCAGCAACTGGCATCACGGCGCTTGGCCTCGCTGAGGCTGAGGTAGTGGCGAGTGTCGCGGTGCACCAGGGTGTCACTTTCCGGCCGCACCAGCAGGCCCTGTTGCACCAGCGGCGCGACCAGGTAATACCAGCCCAGTGCCACGCCCTGATGGTTTTGCGCCAGTTGCATCAGCAGGCTGTAGTCGTTGGCGTTGAACATTTGCGGTGCATCCGCGTCACGCAGGTCAAGGTCGATGTCCTGGTAGGCGAGCCAGACCCAACCGCCGCCTGGCCGTGGACCGAATCGAAGTGGCCGGCCTGCGCGCCCTCGGTGCGCTGGGCGTGCAGGTGCACAATGGGCAGGAAGTCACCGTATTCGCCCGCATGATCAAAGGGCCGGACGAGATCCTCGCCATGCGTTGCGCCGTCGCTTCCTGCGAGGCCTCGATTGCCGAGATGCGCCAGGCGCGGTGCCACCGAGAACGATGTGTGGGCCGCGCTGCATGCAGGCAACATCCGCCGTGGCGGCGAATGGATCGAAACCCGCATCCTCAGCTCCGGCCCGCGCACCAACCCTTGGTATCAGGAGTCTGGCCCGCGGGTGCTCAGCGACGGCGACCTGCTGTCCTTCGATACCGACCTGGTCGGCGTCTACGGCTTTTGTGTGGATAGGTCGCGCAGCTGGATCCGTGGTGATGTGGAGCCCACTGCCGAGCAGAAGCGCCTGTACCGTATCGCCCACGAGCACATTCACGTCAACGCCGACATGGTCAGGCCCGGCGTGCGCTTCACCGAGCTCTCCCGCAACGGCCATCGCCTGCCGCAGAGCTGCCGGGCGCAGCGTTGAAGCGTGATGTTCCATTGTGTGATGAGTACCCGTGCATTCGCTACCCGGAGGACCTTGAGTCCTATGGCTATGAAGGGGCACTGCAGGCGGGTATGGCGCTGTGTGTCGAGGCTTATGTCGGCGAGGTGGGTGGGCGTGACGGGATCAAGCTGGAGAACCCGTTGCTGGTGACCGAGACCGGGTTCGAGCTGTTGACCCATTATCCGTTCGAAGACTTCTGCGTGATGAGTGGGTAGGTGCCTGCCTTGAGGCTTGTGGTGCCTGGGAGATCGAGCGCCGCCCGCGCGGCGCATCGCGGATGAATCCGCTCCTACATTTGTTGCAACGTGCCGAACCTGTTACGCCAGGGTTGCCAGCCCTGGCGCATGCCTTGAGCCTTGCAGACAAGGCTGACAATCATTGCCTGTCAGGCATGGCCACGTTGCCTGTTACGCCAGGGTTGCCAGCTCTGGCGCATGCCTTGAGCCTTGCAGACAAGGCTGACAACCATTGCCTGTCAGGCATGGCCACGTTGCAACAAATGTAGGAGCGGATTCATCCGCGATGCGCCGCGCGGGCGGCGCTCGGTCTCCCAGGCGCTACAACCCTCCAGACATGCACGCCAGCCCTCTACACCCGGGTCAAGCGTATGATCTGCCGCGCACAAAAGGCCCCGGTCAGAATCACCCCGAACAACCGCAACGTCTGCATCGCCAGCACCAGCCCGACATCCGCATGGGTTTCCACCGCGATGATCGCCATGGCATCCAGCCCGCCTGGGCTGGTGGCCAGGTACATCGACAGGAAGTCCGTGCCCATCGCCAGGGCCAGCACATAGGCGCAAGCGGCGCACAGCACGATCAACGCCACCGCCCCGGCAATCATGGTCGGCAGGCGCTTCCACACATAGCGCACGGTCTGCCGGTCGAAGCGCAGGCCGATGTAGCAGCCGATGGCGCCGTAGGCAGCGGCCAGCAAGGATTCGGGCAAGCGGATGGTCAGCAGCCCGCTCAGTTGCAGGGCGCCGCCAAGCAGCAGTGGCGTCAGCAAGGCACCGGCAGGCAGGCGGCTACCAAGGGTGATACCCACCAGCACCACGGCAAGGCTGAGCAGGCTGTCAAGCAGGTGCGGGCCTTCCAGTACCGCTGGCGCATTGGCCACCGCGCCCGCGCCAGGCGCGGCGCCGAGCAGGTGGCTGACCAGCGAGCCGATCATCACCACGCACACCACCCGCACATATTGCATGGTCGCTACCACGCGGCCATCGGCGCCGTTTTCCTCGGCCATCGACACCATTGCCGAAGCCGCCCCCGGCGCGGTTCCCCAGGCGGCGGTGCTGCCAGGGATGCCACCGAAGCGTACGGTGCCGAGGCCGACCAAGGCACTGAGCACTACCGTGATGAAGGTCGCGACCAGCATCAGGTGCCAGGACTGGGCCATCGATACCAGCACGGCCCAGGTCACCGAGTGGGCGACCAGCAGGCCGACGCAGCCTTGACCGAAGCGAAACACTTGGCGATGCAGGTGCAGTTGCGCGCCCGAGACGCCGAACACGATGGCCACCAGCATGGGGCCGAGGAACAACCCGGCCGGTACGGCCAGGGCATGCAGCAACTGGCCGATGGCACCGGCGCAAATCAGCAGGGCGAGCCATTGGAAGATATTTCTGGAAGAGCCGGGTAGGGCGGTCTGCAACGTAGATACTCCTTGCGCAGCGGTATCGCGGGGGCTGGCAGCGCCAGCGGAGAAAATTATCGACGGCGCAATCAATCAAGTCTATTTTCTACTTTTGATGAATCCATAACTGAAATTCATGAATCATGGACCTGCGTGACCTTACCTACTTCGAAACCATCGCCGAACTGGGCCACTTGGGCCGGGCGGCGGAAAAGCTCAACCGCAGCCAACCGGCGCTGAGCAAGAGCATCCAGCGCCTGGAGGAATCACTGGGTACCCGGTTGTTCCAGCGCGATGGCCGGCGAATCAAGCTCACCGATGTCGGCAAGCTGCTGCTGGCGCGCGGCAAGCAACTGCAATTGAACATCGCCGAGACCGAACGCGAAGTGCGTGACTTTGCCAGCGGGCTGGTCGGCAACATCCGCCTGGGCTGCGCGGCGAGCATGGCCGATCACCTGCTGCCGCACCTGACCGCGGCGCTGCTGGAGCGGGCGCCGGACGTGACCCTGAAACTGTCGATCGCCCAGGACGATGTGCTCAAGGAATCCCTGCGCGGCGGTCGGCTGGATGTGATCATCTCACCGCAGATCAGCATGGACCCTGAGTTCACCACATACCCCATCCTTGAAGATGAAGCGATCGTGGTTGCCAGTGCCGAGCACCCGATTTTCGCCGGCCCCATCACCCTGCACAGCCTCTGCCAATACCGCTGGGTGCTGGCGGGGCCGACGGTGACCGCCCGGCGCTGGATCGACAATGTGTTCATCGCCCATCAGTTGCCGCCGCCGCAGGTGCAGATCGAGACCAATGCCATCTCACTGCTGCCACGCCTGATCGCCCGTACCCAGTTGCTCAGCTTCGCCGCGCGGGAAACTCTGGAACATGGGCTCGGCATGTCGTGGCTGCGCGAAGTGCCGCTGAAGCAGACCACCATGCGCCGTACCGTCGCCGTGTCGGTGCGCACGGAGGGCTACCTGTCACCGGCGGCAGGGGCGCTGGTGGCGCTGCTCAAGGAAAAGGGCAGCAGTTTTTTCGAACGTGACTAAACCGCTGCCGCCACTGCCTGCTGGGCAATCAGCGCCAGGCAACGCTGCACGATCGGGCTGCTGTCGCCCTTGCGCCGGCTGAGAATGATCGGGCTGACCGCGCTGCGGTCGAGCAGGCTGGCGTACTCGATGTCGATGCGGTGCTGCTGTTGCACCGACTCCGGCACCAGGGTTACGCCCAGCCCGACGGCGACCAGGCCGATGGCGGTCTGCAGTTCGTTGGCCCACTGGCTGACCTTGAGGCTCATGCCGTGGTGGGCGAACAGCGCGAGGATGTGGTCGGCGTAGCTCGGCCTGGGGTTGGCGGGGTAGAGGATGAACGCTTCCCTGGCCAGTTGTTCGAGGGTCAGCGGGGCACCGGCCAGGGCATGGCCCTTGGGCAGCACGGCCACCAGCGGGTCTTCGCGCAGCACTTGCTGCTGGATTGCCGGGTCGTCGATGCGGATGCGGCCGAAGGCGATGTCGATGCGCCCGCTTTTCAGCGCCTCCACCTGCTGCAGGGTGGTCATTTCGCTCAGGCCCAGTTCCAGCTCGCTGTCCTTGCGCAGTTCGCGGATCAACTCTGGCAGTACCGTGTACAAGGTCGACGGGGCGAAGCCGATGCCCAGCCACTGGCGCTGGCCCTGGCCGATGCGCCGGGTGTTGTCGCTGATGTTATCCAGTTGCTGCAGCAGCGTGCAGGTCTGTTCATAGAAGAAGCGCCCGGCCTCGGTCAGTCTTAGGGGGCGCTCGCGCAGCACCAGCATGGTCCCGAGCTGCTCCTCCAGCTGGCTGATTTGCCGGCTCAGCGGCGGCTGGGCGATGTGCAGCAACTCGGCGGCGCGGGTGAAGTTCAGGGTTTCGGCCAGGACCTTGAAGTAGCGAAGGTGGCGCAGCTCCATCAGACCTCCTGGGTATGGTGGGAGATTCATTTGATATTGGACGGCACTCAGGGTCTCGCGCAATGCTTGAATAATCAAGTAAATGTAGTATCGGGTTTGCAGACTGCGGCCTGATTTGACGGGACCTTCGCACCATGACAAACGCCCTGATCGAGCGCATCGACGCCATTATTGTCGACCTGCCAACCATCCGCCCGCACAAGCTGGCCATGCACACCATGCAGCAGCAGACCCTGGTGGTGCTGCGCCTGCGCTGCAGCGACGGCGTGGAAGGCATCGGCGAGGCCACCACCATCGGCGGCCTGGCCTACGGCTACGAAAGCCCCGAGGGCATCAAGGCCAACATCGACGCGCACCTGGCGCCGGCGCTGATCGGCCTGCCAGCGGACAACATCAATGCCGCCATGCTCAAGCTCGACAAGCTGGCCAAGGGCAATACCTTCGCCAAGTCCGGCATCGAAAGCGCCTTGCTCGACGCCCAAGGCAAGCGCCTCGGCCTGCCGGTCAGCGAGCTGCTCGGCGGGCGGGTGCGTGACAGCCTGGAAGTGGCCTGGACCCTGGCCAGCGGCGACACCGCCCGCGACATCGCCGAGGCCGAGCACATGCTGGAGGTGCGTCGCCACCGGGTGTTCAAGCTCAAGATCGGCGCCAA